>DATAEK010000079.1:0-7649 GCA_036258055.1 Vicinamibacterales bacterium | reverse complement strand
TCGAGCACCACGAAGCGTCCGGTGAGCGTCACACAGCTCCGAGTGCCGGCTGCCGCGTTCATTCCTGCGAAGATCGCGTTACCGTATTTTGCAGCGGATTCGTACGCACCCGGCACCAGCAGCGCGTTGGCGGGCGCCGCGAAGTCGAGGGTCCAGGACGGCGCACTTCCGACCGCGAACGAGACGCCGTTGCGAGCATTGCGGCCGGCCACGAACCCGTCGAATTGGGTAAACGTGTGGATGGTGCCCTCGCCGACCAAGTCTCCGGGCTGGCTGTCGATGGAGAGCAGAGTGGTCTGAGCGAAGGTGGGTGTGGCGAGAGTTAGGAGCGCGACGGCACCGCACAGGGCGGTCCAGCGGCAGCGTATCAGCTTCGTTGACATCGGATGACACTCAGGCTGCGAACCAACGGAAGTCCGACAGGAACGCTAAGTGCCTTCAGGCAAGAAATGAGCCCGCGATCGCCGGGCCGAGAAGACGGAAGAGAGCCGCGAACCGCGCGGGCGCGCGCGCGAAGCCGGCCGATATCCGGAGGCCTCGGTGCGGATTTCTTGACGGGAATGGGAGAAATTTCCCGTTACACGGCGCGGACCGTCACAGCTCCTTGATCGCGATGTTCCGGAACTGGACGAGGCTCGGCGGGCTGACCCACACGCCGTTCTTCTTCTCGCCGTGATGCTGCAAGGCGATCGGCCCGCGCGGCGCGACGCCGGGGAGGCGGGCGGCGCTGATCACTTCCTGGCCATTCAACACGACTGTCAGCCGGTCGCCGCGCATCGTGATCTCGAACGAGTTCCAGGCGCCGATGTCGTGATCGGCGTTGCGCTTCGGAGTCACCCCGGCGCGCACGTCCGGCGGCATCGACGCATCCGTGCGATAGCCGTAGACTTCACCCGACCCGATCGGCCAGCACCAGATGTTGACTTGTGCCTTGCTCGACCCGCGCAGGTAGATGCCTGAGTCGGAATCAGGCACGGAGATCCGGATTTCCTTGCCGTCCGCGTCCTTCTTGTGGCTGCCGTCGAAACGAATGATCGGGACCGCCGGGTTCACGTACGGTGTACTCTTGATTCGCCAGTCGGCCCTGAGCACGAAGTCGCCGAACGATTGCTCCGACCACAGCACCTTCTCTCCAGTCGCCTCGCTTTCCGCGTCGTAATCAATCACACCATCGACGACTTTCCAGTGACCGTTGTCACCCTGTGGCACTTTCCATCCCGTGAGGTCACGTCCGTTGAAAAGCGGCGTGAATCCTTCCTGGGCGGCGACGCCGCCACCAGCGAGAACAGCAAGGATCACTGGAATCCGCGCAAAACGGTTGGCATGCATGGTTGACCTACTTTAGGCTACGTCGGTGCCCACGCGTGACGGAAAACTGGGAGTCGGCATCACGGGGATCGGCTGGTGCGCGGCCCAGCATCTCTCGGCGTTTCAACGGAATCCCCGAACGGAGGTGACCTGGCTGCACGGCCGGGATGCGATCCGAGTGCGATCCAACCTGGAGAAGTACCGGACGGCTGCGCCCGGCGCGCGGATCACCACGCGGTACGAGGATCTGCTCGATGCGGCCGACGTCGACATCATCTCCATCGCCACGCCGAATCATCTTCACGCGCAACAAGCCGTCGCTGCCGCCCGAGCCGGCAAGCACATTCTTCTCGAGAAGCCGACGGCCCTCGATCGGGAAGAGTTGATCGCGATTCGTGACGCCGTGCGTGCGGCCGGCGTCCGCACGATCGTGTCCTTCGAGTTGCGGTTCAATCCCTTCCTCAAATGCGCCCGCTGGCTCCGCGAGGCGGGCTGGCTGGGTGATCTGCGCTTCGCCAGGACCCAGTATCTCTCCCGCGTCACCGACTGGTACGCCGGATGGTCGTGGGTTCGCACTCGCGAGAGCGGGCGGAGCCATCTCCTCGCTGCGGGCTGCCACGCCGTTGACGCCCTGCGCTGGTGCGGCGGTGCCGAGCCGGTCGAGGTCAGCGCCTTCCATGCCCGCTTTACGGCCGGCTACGAATGGCCGACCTCGATCGTCGTCAACGCAAGGCTTGCGACCGGGGCACTGGGACACGTGACGAGCTCGACGGACTTCATGCTCCCGTACACGTTTCTCGTGGAGCTGATGGGCGATCGGGCGACGCTTCGACAAGATCTGCTGGAATCGCTGGATGCACCCATCGACGTCGACGCGCTGCAGGCCGGGAATCCGTTTCCGGACGTGTCGTTCGAACCGGAATCGAGGGCAAGCGGCCAGCAGGCAGTTCGCATTCGATGTACCATGCCGGACTCAGCGGACGTCGCGCATCACCCTTTCCAGGCAGAGATCGATGAGCTCGCCGCGGCCATCCTGGAGGGGCGGCCTTCGGCGATCGACGTCTTCGATGCGCAGCGGACCATGGAAGTGTGCCTGGCAGCGGATTCATCAGCGGAGCAGGGCGGCCGGCCGGTCCGGTTGCCGTTGATCAGCGGCGGGTAGGGCGGCGAGGGCAGGTAAGGCTGGTAAGCCTGGTTAGGCAGGTAAGGGATGTGAAGGGGAGGATTCATGGGTGCTCACCGGCCCACCCACCAGCCCTACCCGCCCAACCAGCCTTACCGGCCAACTCTCAAACTCGCGCTTTTCACCTAGGGAGGACCCCATGTCACGGCGCAGCCGGCGTGAATTCCTGACGACAGCCATCGCAGGCGGTGTGGTGGCGCCCACGCTGTTGCGCGCCCAGACGCGTGCCGCCTCCGGTTCGGAGGCGCGCACACGGATCGCGCTGATCGGCGCCGGCGGTCAGGGCATGTCCGACACGCGAACGGCACTGCGCGTTCCTGGCGTCGAATTGACGGCCGTGTCGGACGTCTACGATGGCCGGCTCCTGCGATCGAAGGAGATCTGGGGTCAGTCGGTGTTCACGTCGCGCGACTATCGTGAGGTGCTCGGGCGCGCGGATGTCGATGCCGTGATCGTCGCGACTCCCGATCATTGGCACTCGCGCATCGCGATCGAGGCCATGAAGGCGGGCAAGGACGTCTACGTCGAAAAGCCCATGGTCCAGCGCATCGACGAAGGACTGCAGGTCGTCGAGGCGGCGAAGCAGACCGGCCGGATCCTCCAGGTGGGAAGCCAGCGGGTCAGCTCGATTGTGTACGCGAAAGCGCGCGAGCTGTATCGCGCCGGCACGATCGGAGAATTGAACCTCGTCGAGGCGTGGATCAACCGCAACTCGGCACTGGGCGCCTGGCAGTACTCGGTTCCCACCGACGCGTCACCCAACACCGTGGACTGGGATCGCTTCATCGGCCACGCGCCGAAGCGGGCCTTCGAGCCGGTCCGGCTCTTTCGGTGGCGCAACTACCGCGATTATGGGACCGGCATCCCTGGCGATCTCTTCGTGCACCTGTTTTCGGGGATCCATTACGTAATCGACTCGCTGGGGCCGACCCGCGTCATGGCTACGGGAGGGCTGCGCTTCTGGAACGATGGGCGCGACGTCCCCGACGTGATGCTGGCGCTCTACGACTACCCGAAGACCTCGTCGCATCCCGCCTTCACGCTGGCATTGAGGGTCAACTTCGCCGAGGGTGCCGGAGAGAGCCAGGCGTTTCGCTTCGTCGGGCCGGACGGCGTGATCACGATCGGCGGCCCCGGCGTGGCCCTGGCTCGTCGGGCCCGTCCCAAGGAACCGGGCTACACGACCGATACGTTTCCATCGGCGCTTCAACAGTCTATGCTCCAGGAGTACCGCGCGAAGTATCCGGAGCAGGTGGAGTTGCGCCCCGGAACCGAGGAGGTCTTCCAGGCGCCGCCTGGTTACAGCGACAGCTACGACCACTTCGTGACGTTCTTCAACGCCGTCCGCGACCGGAAGCCTGTCGCCGAAGACGCGGCGTTCGGCTTCCGCGCCGCCGGCCCGGCGCTCCTGACCAACGACAGCTACTTCGAAGAACGTCCGATTACGTGGGATCCGCAGGCGATGAAACGCATCACGCGTCCGGACGGCGGGAGCCGCCAGTGATCCGCGCGGGCGTCTGTTTTCTGCTCGCCGCGGCAGTTGGCGGGTTTACTGGAGCGCGAAGCTTCACCGCCGCCGCCCGGGCCGATGCAGGTCTTCGGGCGAAGGAACCAGAACGCATGCAGACCCAGACGTCACAACCTGGCCCCTGGCGATCTCTTTTCGACGGCAAGACCACTGGCGGCTGGCGCGGGTTCCGTCAGAAGGTGATGCCTGCGGGTTGGAAGGCCATCGATGGAACGTTGACTCGCGACGGCAGCGCCGGCGACATCGTCAGCCTGGACGAGTTCTCGAACTTCGAGCTGGCCGTCGACTGGAAGATCGCGGCCGGCGCCAACAGCGGCATTTTCTACCGCGTCGTCGAAGACGATCGCGATCAGGAGATGTGGATGGCCGCACCGGAGTATCAAGTGATCGACGATCTCGGGTACAAGGGACCGCTGAAGCCGACGCAGAAGACGGGCGCGAATTACGATCTGCATCCGCCGTCGCTGAATGCCGTGCGGCCCGCCGGCGAGTGGAACACCACGCGCATCGTCGTCAACGGTGCACACGTCGAGCACTGGCTGAACGGGAAAAAGGTCGTCGAGTACGAATTATGGAGCGGCGACTGGGAGAAGCTCGTCGCGGCGAGCAAGTTCAAGGATCATCCCCGATACGCCCGTGCTCGCACGGGCCGCATCGGGCTCCAGGATCACGGAGACTGGGTGGCTTACCGTAACATCCGGATCCGGGAGCTTCGCTAGCTGCTGACTTCTTCCCCCGCTTGCGAATCGCGAGCGCGAATCCAGGGATCAGGGGCCGACGACGACGAAAGAGAGGCTGCGCCAGGCGTCGAGCGGCCGTCGATCCTCTGCCGACACCTTTGAGTTGCGGTTCCGCAGCGGCTGATCTACCGTGAGGCCGTCACTTCCAACTGGAGGGCACATGTCTGACGCCGAGCCGCTTGTCGTGTCACGTCGCACAGTCGTCAAAGCGCTGGGCGCGACGATGGGCGCTGTGGCTGTCTGGCCGTATCTGTCCGACTCCGCGGCTGAGGCCTTCGCGGAAATCCAGGCCACGAAGGCGCCGCCGAAGCTCCAGTTCCTGACCAAGGCGCAATACACGACCGTCGATGTGGTCGCCGAGACGATCATCCCGGCCGACGCGCATTCACCGGGCGCACGTGCGGCGCGCGTGGCTGACTACATCGATTTGCTGCTCGCGGAATCAGACGACGAGACACGCGAGAACTGGACGACAGGCCTGGCGGCGCTGGACGAAGAGAGCACCCGGCGCTTCAAAGTGCCCTTTGCCAAGGCCACACACGCCCAGGCCGTGACGCTCCTGACCGAGATCAGCCGCAACGAGTTCGCGGCCGAAGCTCCCCTGGAGAAATTCTTCGCGACGACGAAGGACGCGGCCATCCGCGGCTACTACACGTCGGAGATTGGCATCCAGAAAGAGCTCACCTACAAGGGCAACCAGTATCTGGGAGAGTTCGTCGGCTGTACACATCCCGAACATGGGTATACACGTTCGGGCGGAAGCACCGGCGAATAGACGGAGACGTTCATGCAGCAACCGGATCGGCAGCAGCAGGTCCTGACAGAACAGCTCGAGCTCTCGCGTCAGCAGGCAGCGGCGATCAAACCGGGCTCGGCGCAGTACGACGTGATCATTGTCGGCTCCGGCGCGGCGGGCGGAATGGCCGCCTTTCAGCTGGCGACCGCGGGGATCAAAGTCCTGATGCTCGAGGCCGGCAGGATCCTCGATCCTGCGCGCGAATACCGGACGATGGAGTGGCCCTACGCGAGCCTGCGGCGTGGGCGGCTTCCGGCCGACGAGTACGCGCTGGGCGCCGCTGAATACAACATGATCGATCGGCCCTACGGCACCGCGGGGAAGTTCGAGAAGTACCGCAAGCTGCTCTCGTACTCGGGAAACACGTTCACCCGTGATTGGCTCGTCGACGAGAAGCAGCACCCGACGACCGGCACTCGCTACGCGTGGGTGCGCGCGCGTGTGCTCGGCGGCAAGACGAACCTCTGGGGACGCGTGGCGCTCCGCATGTCCGACTTCGACTTCAAGGCCGCCAGCCGTGACGGATTCGGCGATGACTGGCCGCTCGCGTACGCGGACATGGCGCCGTACTACGACAAAGTGGACACGCTCCTCGGCATCTCTGGTACGAAAGAGAACATCCCTCAACTTCCGGACAGTCTTTTCCAGCGGCCCGTCAAGATGAACTGCGGCGAGCAGATTCTGCGCAAGGCAATGGCGCAGATGGGCCGTCATCTGATTCCCGGCCGCGCCGGCGTGACAACCGAGGGGGTTGCGAACAAGTACCGCATGCGGTGCGCCGGTCGCGGCCGCTGCGGTCGCGGCTGCGATCTCAACGCCTCGATGCACTCGCCGACGGCGTTGATCTTCCCCGCGCGTGACACCGGCAACCTGACCGTCCGGCCGAACTCAACGGTGTCGGAAGTGCTGATGGATCCCGCCACGAACCGGGCCTCCGGCGTGCGGGTCATCGACAGCTACACCCGTGAAGTGTTCGACTTCAAGGCGCGGGTCGTGATCCTTGCGGCGTCAACGCTCGAATCCACGCGACTCCTCATGCTCTCGAAGTCTTCCGACGGCGCGGCAGGCCTCGCGAACTCGTCAGGTGCCCTCGGGCACTACTTCTGCGAGCACGTGATGGGTCCGGGCGCGAGCGGAATGATGCCGACGCTCCGGGGCAAGGCGATCACCAACGACGATGGGCGGCCGCAGAACACCTACGTCGTGCGATTCCGGAACATCTCCGACAAGCATCCGGACTTCATCCGGGGGTACGGAATGCAGGGCGGCAGCGGCAGCGCAGAGTATCCGTCGCATGCGCACGACACCCCGGGATTCGGATCGGAGTTCAAGCGTACGGTCCGCGCGAATCATCCGGCGCCGATTGGCTATACGGCGTTCGGCGAAGTGCTCGCGCGACGCGAGAACCAGGTCGAGTTGGATCCGGCTCTCAAAGACGCCTTCGGCATCCCGGTCCTTCGCTTCAACTATCGCTTCGGCGACAACGAGTTGAAGATGGCGAAAGACATGGCCGACACGGCTGAGGAGATGCTGAAAGCGGCCGGCGCCGAGGACATCAAGGTCCGGCGAGACATTCTGACCGAAGGCTGGTCGATCCACGAGCTCGGCACCGCGCGGATGGGGAAGGAGCCGAAAACGTCGGTGACCAATCCGTTCGGCCAGGCCCACGACGTGAAGAATCTGTTCGTCGTAGACGGGAGCGTCTTCGTGTCGGCGTCCTGCCAGAATCCGACGTGGACGATCCTCGCGCTTTGCTGGCGCGCGATGGACTACCTCAAAGAAGAGATGCGGGCGAGCCGCGTGTGAGGCAGCGGACGCGGCTCGGCGCGCCAAGGGCGCGCCCCGCAGGAGCGGAGCGGGGCGTGGGGGCCCCGCGAGCGACGGCGAAAGGGGGTCCGGGGGACGACGCCCCCCCGATAATCAGCGCGAGGCGGAGGTCGTCGGCGCGAACGTCTTCGGGATCTCGAATCCCTTCCGGTACTCGCGCGTCAGGAGCAGGTCGGCCTTCTTGTCGTCCTTGAACGTCTCGGACTTCCCGTCGAATTCGAGCTGATGCCCGACGCGATAGGCGATGTTCGCGAGGTGGGGCAGTGC
>DATAEK010000073.1:0-7916 GCA_036258055.1 Vicinamibacterales bacterium | reverse complement strand
GGCCCAGCGCCGGCTTCGCTCCGAAGATGTCGAAGTAATGCGCCGAGACGCGCGCGCCTCGGATCAAGACCGGCTCGTCTCCACCCGTCAACGTGGCGCGCCAACCAACTTCCGCGGCCATGTACTCGAAGACGGCATTCTCGTTCGTCCAATCGAGATAGTTCACCGTGGAGATGCCATTGAGCCCGCCGCTGGGAAGCTTTTCGAGGACGCGCACGATGCGGTCCGATTCGGGATATGGCAGAGGACTGAGTAACATGCCATTCACAAAGCTGAACATGGCCGTATTCGCGCCGATCGCGAGCGCGATGGTGGCAATCGCGACAGCCGAGAAGCCCGGGCTGTTGCGAAGCCCGCGAATTGCGTAACGAAGGTCGTGAAGTACGCTAGAAGGGCCGTACATGGGACGCTACATCAAGGATCTTGGGCACCCCAGCTTAATCGCTCGAGGCACGTGGCAGGAATTCCTCCCGACCAGCGTCAACGATAGGCGACTGGCGCTCCCTCGGGCCGGGACTCGGGTTGACGCTAGCGGGACTCACCAACTACCATTCAGCCGCGCTACGGGAGGGCCTGACCGCCTGTTTGCAGGCGGTCAGCAATTCCAAACATTACACCTCCATCCGTAGGGCGCATCGGCTCCAGCCGGAAGGGCACGGCCCACCTACCGCAACGACGTAGGGAGGGTGTGTCTATGTCTCGTCTCGAGATTTACAAGAAGCAGGCGAAACAGCTCGTTCGCTGGCATCGCGAGGGCAACTACTCAATCGGTGGGCGCATTCGTGCCCTCGACCGCTACAAGACATTGACCGATCGCGAGGCGCTTGCGCTCACGTTCCCGCTCAGGGAAGCGCAGGAGATCATTGCGGTGGAGGCGGGCCACGCGAGCTGGGCGGCGCTGAAGGCCGCCGTCGATAACGAGCCAACGACGGCCAGACCGGCATCGTCCACACCTCGACTCACGCGCGCCATGCCGGTCATCTTCGTCGCCAACGTGCAGGCATCCGCCGAGTTCTTCCGGGACACGCTGGGCTTCTCGATCGACTTCCTGCACGGCCGTCCCCCCTTTTACGGCGCGGTCTCGCGCGACGGCGCGTGCGTGCATCTGAAATTCGTGCATGAGGCCGTGTTCGCCGTCGGCCCACACGACCGTGACGGATTCATCAATGCCTTCATCGAAGTGGAGAACGTCAAGGCGCTCTATGCGCAATACCTGACGGCAGGCGTGAGGTTCGAGCAGAAGCTCAAGACGCAAGCATGGGGCGGACGCGACTTCATCGTCCGCGACCTGGACGGCAACGGCATCTGCTTCGTCGGGCGACGCGGGTGAGCGCGGGAGTCTCGAGGCGCAAACCAGAGGTGCCTCGTGGTCGAAGGGGAAGTCGCGAGCGGTGATCTGCTTACACGTCGGGCGAAGCCGGGTCGTTTCGAGCGTGGCTAGGCCAGGTCGTCGTAGCGCACCGCGATGATCTCGAGGCGCTCGGGTCCACGCGGCGCGCGAAGCGTCACCGTGTCTCCGATCTTTGCCGTCAGCAGCGCCCTGGCCAGCGGAGAGCGCCAGGACACGCGTGCGTCGCCGGAATCGAGCTCGTCCACGCCCACAATGGTGACCTCCCGCTCGTCGCCGGTCTCGTAGAGGATCGTGACGGTCGCGCCGAAATGCACCCGTTCGTGCGTCTTGCCCGCGTTGTCCACCACCACGGCCCGGTCGAGACTCTTCGACAGATAGCGGATACGCCGGTCGATTTCGCGCAGCTTCCGCTTCCCGTAGATGTAGTCGGCATTCTCCGAACGATCGCCGTTGCCCGCGGCCCACGCCACGGTCGAGACGATCGCTGGCCGCTCCACCTTCCACAGGCGCGCAAGCTCCTCCTGCAGCCGTCGGTAGCCGCCCGGCGTGATGTAGTTCTTGACCTCGTCAGTCATAGTGACACGTTGGTGCGTGTCAGGATCTCACCGCGCCGCTGGCGGGCGCGCCGCAATCTCCTCGAACAGCTTCTTCCCCACGATTCGATGCACCGCCGTCGAGGGGTGACCCTCATGGTAGAAGAAGTACGTCGCCGGATCCCCGACCGGGGTTGGATCCTCATCGAAGATCGCCCGTCCGGCGCACGCGCTCGTCGTGTTGACGATGCCGTGCGCCGCCGGATGCTCCATCACGTCGTCGAACGCGGCGCCCCAGTGGTTCAGCCACAGATCGAGGCCACGTACAGTCGTGAGTACCGCGTCGTAGGTCCGGACGTCGCCGCACATTGCGCCACCAGCGGACTGACGATCACGAGCGCCAGCAGCAGTGGCGTGACCGCGCGTCGCATGGGATCCTCCTACTTGCGGCCGACGGGCGCGATGGAGAAGCGCACGGTGAACAGCTTACCCCTTTCCAGCGCGCGTAGAATCACACGGTAGCGGGGTCGCGAGCGCGAACTCGGACTACGGCGCCTCCTCTGACCCGACTGTCCGATGTGGTGAGGGTTCACGTCACGGGTCGGGCCGACTCAAACGCGAGACTGCGATCAGCAGCTCGTCCACAACCGTCGCGAGCGGGCTCATCGTCTCGATCTTTCGTGCGCGCAGACCGACGTAGATCGGAAACCGCTCTCGAATGACCGCTTCTTCCTGCGCAGCAGTCCGCGCGAACGGTCGCGCGACTTGTCGGCGTACAGTCTCGGCGATGCAGATATCACGATTGAGTGACGGGATGAGCACGAACGTCGTGATACTCCCTTCAATGCGGCGGCGAAGATCCGCGTACTGGGGGTGAATGTGTCGCGGGTAAGTCATGAACCCGGATGACAGCGCGGTAACGGACTGGCAGCATCCTTCGTGGCTCAACGAGTTGTAAGTCTCGACGTTCTCACGCGCGTAAGCGTCATACCCAAAGCGATTGATGTAGTCGCTGATGTCTCCGGCTCGGGTCCCGAAGCGTCCATCGAGATCGACGAAAGCAATGCCCAATCGTTTCGCGATCAGCACACCGACGGTGCTCTTGCCGGCTCCTCCTGGACCAATCAACGTGATCGAGACATTCTGGGCGTCCGACGGGAACGCCATCTCCTTCGTCCAATACGCAAAACGGATCAATCCTGCCTGAGCGCACCGACCGGGTCGATCCGTCCGGCGCGCAGCGCGGGAATGAGCGCCGCACAGGCGCACGCGGTGACGATAACGAGCAGGCTTGCGGTGTAGGCGACCGGATCGAAGAGACGTACGCTCGATCCGATTTGGTCTGCCGCCGGTGTCGCCAGGAGCACGGCGCCGAGCGCGACCGTGAGGCTGCCGCCAAGGAGCAGACCGATGCCGACGGGACGAGCGGATTGTGCCAGCACGAGCGCGGCGATGCTTCGGCAGCTCGCGCCAAGCGCCATACGCACGCCGATCTCCCTGGTGCGCTGCTCGACGAGATACGAGAGCACGCCCAACAGTCCCGACAACGTCAGAAGCAGCGCCAGCGCTCCAAGCACCAGCGTCAGCCAGAACGGAATCGCCAAAAGATACGCTTCCGCGCGCGCGATGGTCTGCAGCGTAAAGACCTCGCTCATGTTGGGATCGATCGCCGCGAACCGATCGACGAGCGCACGGCGCGCGCGCTCGGAATCGCCGCGCACCCGCATCGTCAGCGACGTCTTCGCAGCCTCGGGGGTGATCGGCGCGTAAACACCCGCACCCGCCATCCTGAGACCGCCCAATCGAAAGCCGGCCACATCCCGCGCGATGCCGACGACGATGAAGTTGCGGGAGGGAAGCGACGGGTCGTCTGGCTCCCGCGGGTCGCTCTTCGAATTTGACTCGAGCGACAGGACTTGGCCGACAGCGTCGACGCCCGGCCACAGCTGGCGCGCGACGCGTTCGGACACGATCGCGACCGCGGCGCTTGCGCTCCGCTCGGTGTGCATGAAGCCGCGTCCGCGCACGAGATCGATGCCGAGGACGTCGAAGTACTCGGGCGAGACGAACTGGTACGTGACAGTCGACTTGCCGCTCGCGCCGTTGGCAAGCGCAGGGCGCCCGCCCAACCCCTCCAGGCCGCGCGGCCACGAGGCAGCAAACGAGATGACCGATGGCTCGCTTTTCACCGCTTCGAGGATGGCCCCGCGCCTCTGTTCGCTCACGATGTTGACACCAAGGGTGTCGGTCGTGCGGATACCAGGGTCGACTGTCGCTGCCGCCCATGAGCTGCGCAGGAAGACGGCAGCGCAGATGAGGAGGAGCGCGGATCCTGTCACCTGCAGCGCGACGAGCACATCCCGGGCGCGGCCGGGACGGGAGTCACGCACGACCTCGCCACGAATCGCCCGCACCAGCTCGACGCGCGTGACCTGAACCGCCGGTGCGAGCGCGAAGAGCAGGGTCGAGACCATCGCGCCGGCCACCAGGAAGAGCGCGACGCGCCAGTCCGCTGGCGGCACGGCCAGACGAATGTCGCCGAAGTCGGGCGGGAAGGTGCTCGTCACCGCGTAGACGACGGCTGTGAGTGCGAGCCGTGAAATGGCGAAGGCGAGCGCAGCGGACAGCAGGGCGAGCAGCAGGTTCTCGGTGAGCAACTGCCAGATTACGCGGCGACGGGAGGCGCCAATGGCCAGTCGGATGCCAATTTCGCGCTGCCGCACGACCCCGCGCGCGAGCAGCAGGTTTGCTACGTTCGCGCAGCCAATCAGCAGTATGAGGCCGAATGCAAAAAAGAGCGGCACGAACAGCAGCATGGCCTCGGCCGGCTGTGGGACTGTACCCAGCCTCGGTTCGAGCACGAGGCTCTCGGCGGGCCGCTCGCCGGAACGTTCAGCCGTACGCTGCGAGTCCCACGCGAGGAGCTGCGCGAGGGCCTGACCGCGCGACACACCGGGCTTCAGCCGCCCGACGATGTGCACGGCAACGGAGTCTTCGCGTCCCGGTTGGCTGCGGCGGAACTCGGCAAGAAGCGAGAGCGGTGCCCAGAAGTCCGGCGCAGCGACCGTGAGTCCTCGAAAGCCATCCGCCATCACGCCGACGACATGGAACCGCGCTCCGTTCACCAGGACCGTGCGGTCGAGCACGCCGGGATCGCTCGCAAAATGTCGGGACCAGGCGCGATGGCTGAGAACAATGACCGGACGGCCGCCGGGCTCGTCGTCTGACGGTGTGAGCGTGCGCCCACGCGCCGCGTTCACGCCGAGGACGTGGAAGAAGTTCCCCGTGACGAGCGCCCCCTCCATCCTGCGGCCCTCGATCCAACTGTCGACGTCCGGCGTCGTCGCGAAGGCATCGGAGAACACACCCGTTTCGCGGACGAGCGCGTCATACTGCGCGCGGGTGAAGCCCGCGGACTCCGCGTTGGCCGATCGCTGACGTTCGACCGCGAACAGCTCGTACGGGTTGCGTACCTCGTCCACGCGAAAGATGAATGCATTGAGGATCGTGAAGACAACGGTCACCAGTCCGAGGCCGAGGGCCACCGTCGTCACAATCGTCAAGGCCACCAGGGGTGCGCGGCGGAACGAGCGACAGGCGTAACGGACGTCTCGCACCACCGTGTCGAGTGTGCCTTGCAGGATGTCGGTCTGGTCGCTCACGCCACCTCTCTTGCAGATTGGCACAGCAAAGGGACGGAGCTGGCACAGGAAAAGTTCATCCAAAGTTTTGCACCTATCGTCGCGGCGAAGCAATAGAATCCCCTGCGTTCTACTCCCCGGTGCCAGCCAACCTCGGCGTGCAGGAGGAGAAAGATGAGCACTACAAGCGGCTACCGTCCGCGTCAGAACAACGGCGTGTCGCGCCGCGTCTTCCTTCACTCGACCAGCGTTATTCCCGCTGCGCTGGCGTCCCCCGGACTGCTGAGGCCTCTCGAAGGCATTACGACAGGGCGCGCTGATCTCGACGTGAGGGCAGGCGCACCCTGCGAATCGGCCCTGCCAATTGTCGTCGACGTGCCGTTGCAACCGTTGGTCGCACAGGTCACGCGGTTGATCACCGCAGCAGAGTACTTGGGGGCGCCACTTCCTCCGGACCACCGGCGCGAGCTCGAGGCGGCGTTCAAGATGATCAACGAGGAATCGGCGGTGACGTCCATCCAACGCGTGCTGGACTGCCACAGCCTCGTGGGGGTCGAGATCAACCCACAAATGCGTGTGAAAGTCGCACCCGGCCCTGCCCGCCCGGAGCTCGTGGAGCAGGGCTGGCGTCACTTCCTCGTGAAGGTTCACAACAAGGCCGGCACGACAGCCGTTCTTCGCGGGATCAGCAGCCAGGCGCGGCGACTCGCCGGCGCGATGCCCGACGAACTCCGAAATCTCTGGCTCGATCTCCAGATGTTCGACAGCCAGCCGCTCACGAGGACGCTGAGCGGGCTCGTGCTCGAGTACCGCATAGTGCAGCTGTACAGCCGCGATCCCGGCCAGCGCGAGGCGACTTTGACGTTCGATGTGGGCCAGGGCACACAGGATCTCGGATATCGGAACGAGGTCCCGATTCTCTTTACCATCCGGCCTGCGGAATCGGTGCAGTGGCAGGTGCGCGACGAAACGGGTGCGCCCACGGTCGCGGCGTTTGTCATTCGCGACGCGCAAGGTCGCGTGTATCCATCGCGCGCCAAGCGGCTGGCGCCCGACTTCGCCTTCCACCCCCAGGTGTACCGGGCTGATGGTGAGCTCGTGAAGCTTCCCGCCGGTGCGTACATGGTGGAGTTCTGGCGCGGTCCGGAATCGATAACGAAGACGCAGCAGGTCACGGTAGTGGAGTCAGCTGGCAGCGCGGCGGGGCAGGATGCTGGTGCGGCTCAGGGCGCGAGCTTTCAGATTGCGCGTTGGATCGATCCCGCAAAGTTCGGCTGGTGGTCGGGCGACCATCACATTCACGCCGCGGGATGCGCTCACTACATGAATCCGACCGAAGGCGTGCTCCCGGCGGATATGGTGCGCCACACGCTCGGTGAGGACTTGAAGGTCGGGGCAACCCTCACCTGGGGTCCCGCTTTCGATACGCAGAAACGCTTCTTCACTGGTAAAGACGACCTCGTCTCTCGTCCGCCCTATTTGCTGCACTACGACGTCGAGGTCTCGGGCTTTGGCTCGCATCAATCCGGTCATCTCGTGCTGTTGCGCCTGAAAGAGCAGATCTACCCTGGTGGTTCCTCCTACGAGCACTGGCCAACCCTGGGCCTCAATACGCTGCGTTGGGCCAAGCGCCAGGGCGCGGTCTGCGGCCCGGCGCATTCGGGATTCGGTCTCGAGGTGAACTCTTCGGAACTCCCGAACTACATCGTGCCTCCGTTCAACGGCATCGGCGCAAACGAGTACGTCGTGGACGTCACGCACGAGGTGCTTGGGCCCGATGGCACGCCTGTTCGTGCAGTCGATTTCATGTCCACGGTCGACACGCCCTATGTGTGGGAGCTGAACATCTGGTACCACACCCTGAACGTGGGCTTCCGCACACGGATCAGCGGCGAGACGGATTTCCCGTGTGTCTATGGAGAAAAAGTGGGGCTCGGGCGTTCGTACGTGAAGCTCGATGGGAAGCTCGATTACTCGGACTGGTGTGAGGGGATTCGCCGCGGCCGAAATTACGTCGGCGACGGTCGAAGTCACCTGCTCGACTTCACGGTCAATGACATACGAATGGGCGAGAACGAGAGCGAGCTACGATTTCCTGCGGCCGGTCGCGTCAAGGTGCACGTCCGTGCCGCTGCGCTTCTGAACGAGAAGCCCAATCGCGAACGCGGGACGCGCCGCTACCAAGAACAGCCGTATTGGGATATCGAGCGCGCCCGCATTCGGGACACACGCGAAGTGGCGGTGGAGCTCGTCGTCAACGGGTTTCCCGTCGCGAAACAAAGTCTCGTCGCCGACGGCGCGCTGCGTGATCTGACGTTCGAGGCGACGGTCACGCGCAGCAGCTGGCTGGCGGTCCGCATCCTGCCGTCGTCGCACACGAATCCAATTTGG
>DATAEK010000070.1:0-20001 GCA_036258055.1 Vicinamibacterales bacterium | reverse complement strand
GCCGACTGCGACCGTCGACTGACTGCCGACTGCGACCGTCGACTGGCTGCCGACTGCGACTGACGACTGACTGCCGACTGCGATTGGCGACTGACTGCCGACTGCGACTGTCGACCGCCGACTGTCGACTATCGACTCCCTACATTCCCGACCGCGGCATCGGTACCGCTTCGAGCAGACGATCGATCAGCACATCGCTCGTAATGCCTTCCGATTGCGCGTGGAAGTTCGTCAGCATGCGGTGCCGCAGCACCGGGTGTGCCAGCGCGCGGATGTCTTCGAAGCTCACGTGATACCGGCCGTTCGTCAGGGCCCGCGCCTTGGCCCCGAGCACGAGGTACTGCGCCGCACGCACGCTCGCGCCGAACGCCACCCACTTCTTCACCTGATCCGGAGCCGTCGGCGACTTCGGCCGGCTCGCCCGCGCGAGGCTCAGCGCGTAGCGCATCACCGGCTCGGCAACCGGCACGCGGCGGACCAGCCGTTGAAACGCGACCAGATCAGGACCGCTCACCGGCCGCTCGAACTGCGGCTCGAGGATGGCCGTCGTGGTCCGCACGACGTCGAACTCCTCGTCTTCCGGCGGATGGTCGATGACGATGTGGAACATGAAGCGATCGAGCTGCGCCTCGGGAAGCGGATAGGTGCCTTCGAGCTCGATCGGGTTCTGGGTCGCGAACACGTAAAACGGCTCCTCGAGCTGATACGTGCGCCCCTGAATCGTGACGCGGTGCTCCTGCATCGCTTCGAGGAGCGCCGACTGCGTCTTTGGCGGCGTGCGGTTGATCTCGTCCGCCAGGACAATGTTCGCGAAGATGGGACCCGGCGCGAACATCATCTGTCGGCGGCCAGTGGTGGTGTCTTCCTGAATGATGTCGGTGCCGGTGATGTCCGACGGCATCAGGTCGGGCGTGAACTGGATCCGCGAGAACTTCAGCTCCACTACCCGCGCGAGCGTATGGATCAGGAGGGTCTTCGCGAGTCCCGGCACGCCCACGACCAGGCTGTTGCCGCCGACAAACAACGTCAGCAGCACCTCGTTGACCGTGTCGGCCTGTCCGATGATGAGCTTGCGGAGCTCGGTGATGATCTGATCCCGTCCGGTCTTCATCCGATCCGCCAGCGCCACATCATCCGGCGACTCGAGATCGACGACTTCCTGAGCGATACGGTTCACAAAGCCTCCAGACTCAATTGAGCGCGGGCGCGGCCATTCAATGCGTCATTCCATAAATGACGTAGTTCACGCCGAACTTGTATGCCTCGTTGTCGAGGGCGACGGGAAAGAACCCCGTGCCCGAAAACTCCCAGTACTCGCTGATGTCGTTGTTGACGTTCGCGATCACCATCATCCGTTTCTTGGGATCGTTGTCTTCGAAGAGTCCCCAATAGGACGGGATCAGGCTCTGGTCGTAGATGGACGGGATCTTCAGCTCGTCCGGGTGATCGATTTCGAAAAACGAGTGGAACACCGCGCTCGTGCCGTCGAGCTGAATCCAGTGCGCCTCGGGCAGCACGCGACGCATCTGCTCCTGGAGGTTGTCCCAGTCGTACCCGCGAAAGTCGTCGAAGATCGCAAAGCCGCCCTTGAGCAGGTACTGGCGAAAATTCGCCGCTTCCGTGTCCGACACACCCCAGAATCCAGGCTCCGCCATGTAGGCCACGGGGTAATTGAACAATTCCGGGTCCTCGAGCGACAGGATGTTCGATCCGTCGGTGCGAATGTTCAGCAGCGTGATTTCCTCGAGAATCTTGGAGAAGTGCACTTCGCCGTCAGGGTAATCGTGCGACCACGGCGCCCCGCGCCGGCCGAAGCCTCCACCGCCAAATCCTGTGTTGTAGCGCAGCCGGACGAACACGAACCGGCCATCGTAGGGCGTGTTGCCTTGCACTTCGTACTGCGGACCCGATCGACGGTTCCTGCGGAAGTCCTGCGCGAGGACCACGGCCGCCGTAGCAATGAGCAGCAGGGACACACCAAATGCGATGGCGCGGCGGACCGTCACGGCAGCTTTCCTTCGGCCTCGCGGATCTGCCGCGTCTTGAGCGCCAGATCCGTGGCCAGACGCTCGAGCTCGGACGAATACTTCGCCGGCTCCATGCTGTCTTTCAGGAGCTTCAACGCCTCGATGCGCCGCTCGATGTCGCGGCGTTCGGTGTAGAGCGCGCGCAGCTTCGGGTCCGCCGGCAGCGGATCGGTCGCATCGGTCGTGCCCAGCGAGAGCAGCGAGGCCACGCGTCCCACTTTTCCATCGGCGGTGGGAGCCTGCGTGCCCTCTCGATCGCCGTTGTCGCTGATGACGGCGTGCTCCGTGAGCATGATCCCTTCACGTTCGTAGGCCACGCCGACCTCGCGCTTCGCGTAGGTGAAGGCCTCGAGCACCGACACACGGTGGTTCTTGTCCGCGTCCGCGTCCGTACCCGCCAGCGCGTCCGCAAAGTACCCGCCGAACAACGTGGCGAACCGTTCCGCGCCCGTGCGGGTCGCCGTCACGATCGTCCTGCCCGGCGCGGCCAGCGCCTGCATGAACGGTCCGCTCGCGCTCGACGTATTCACGAAGACGATGTGCCTCGACCGTACGCGCTTGAGCTGCGCCTCGAAGTCTTCCGGCGTCATGTCCGGTCCCGGCAGGTTGAACTTCGCGACCTTGCCCTCGTAGGTGCCATGCCCGATGAGAACGATGAACACGACGTCTTCTTCACTGGCCTTCGACAGCGCATCGAACGCCTTCACGATCTCTTCCTTCGTCGATTTCCCCGTGATGCGCTTCGAATCCGCCTCCGGCTTCTCGGACAAGTAGACGACGTTCTCGTGCGCGACGCCCAGCCTCGCGGACGCATCGACGAGCGTCGACGCCCAGCGCTGAAAGAGCTCGGCGTGCTCGGGGTCGCCCGACAAGCCGACGATCACCGCAAGGTGCGTCGTCTGGGCAATCGCAGGTGACGCCAGCGCTAACACGAGCAACGAAGCAGCTACCAGCTTCAAAGTCTGCATTTCTTAGTGCGCGTGGGGCCCCACCCCCACGCGCGCAGCCTCGCGACTTCGCGCTCGGCTGCAGCCGCAGGCGCTGCCGATTCAACGCCTGTGTTTCGTTCACCGACAACTCGGCACGACGGTACTAGGCCATTCCAACAGCGCGGCGATAGGCCCATTCCGCTCCGATCAGGCCCAACAGCAACAACAGCACGATCGGCATGTGCCACAAGTCACGTTCTTCGACGGTCGTGACGCCACGGCCCGAGTACTTCAGGTCCTCGGGCAGCGTCCCCACGTTGTCGGCGGTATAGAAACGTCCGCCAGTTTCCTCGGCGACGCGCTTCAGCCGGGCGGCGTGCATCGTCGCGTCGAAGTACTCGGCGTCGCCCGGGGCAGCCCGGACGTGCGCGACGCCGACGCCGATCGGCTTGCCATCCCGCGAGGCCTCGACGTCAGTCGTGTAAAGTCCCGGCTCGGAAGCGATGAAGGTGGCGCGGTACTCGCCGTTCTTGTCACCGGTCCACTGCAGCGGCACGTCGACGGACGTTCCTTTCGCATCCTTGACGTGGGCCACGACGTGGGCGTCGTTGAGCTCGACGTACGCCTTGTCGACGACCTCCGCCGCAAGCGTCACGGGCTCGCCGGCTTCGACGCGCTCGGTCAGCGTGTGTGTTTCAACCGCATTCGGCACGCCGTCCACGACCCAGCGTAGGAGCTGACGCCAGAAGTTCTCGTGCGTCATGTCCTCGAGCGACATCGAGGCGTGCATCTGCCACAGCCATGAGTCCTGGACGGCAAACGCGAGCGCCTTGCCGCGTCCGTACCGCTGGTACGCGAGCACCGGTTGCGACCGTCGCCGCTCGTCCTGACCGGTGAGCAGCACCGTCGCCCCCGGCTTGAGATCGCGCAGTGAGTTCACGCTCGTCAGCACCGGCATGTCGTTCCACTGCGTGGACGACGCCGCTTCGGTGGCGGCGATCTGCGTGATGGCGTGGGCTTCACCCGCGCGCGTCGGCCGGATCTTCAGCCGCGCGACGGGCAACGGATCGACCTGACGCGCCAGCCGTTCGAGCGAGACCGGCAGCGCATCGGCGACGGGCGTGCCGGCGTAGCCGCCTTCGGCGAACGCGCGTGGCCCCCCGAGCATCAGCAAGCCGCCACCGCGCCGCTCGACGAACTCCGCGATCATCCGCAGCTGATCGCCGGTGAACGCGCCCGCTTCGATGCTACCGAGGATGATTCCGCGGTAGGCGAACAGCTCCTCGCGCATCCTCGGGAAGCCGGCGGCGAGCTCGTCCTGGTTGTCGACCCCGACGCGGAAATACTTGTTGTCGGCGGTACGCTGGAGCGTGGTGACCAGGAGGTTCTTGTCGTCCTCCACGGCGCGGCGGATGAACTTCATCTCGAACCGCGGCTCTCCTTCGAAGTAGAGGATCTTCTCGCGGCGATCGAGGACGTCGATGAGCGTGTCGCGCTGGTTGTTCTGGGTGACGAGCTCGCCCGGCCGGGGCGCAATCCGGAACGTGAACACGCGCGGGCCGGCCTCGGACGTCGTGAATCGCACGCGCACGGCCGCCGGCTCACCGTCGGCCGGCAGTTTCACTTCCTGCGAGCCGACGATTCGACCTTCATCCTCGACATCGAGGGACACGGTCTCGCCCGCGTAGCCCGTCTGCGTGACGACCACGTCCACCATCAGCGACGTTCCCTTGAGCGCGCTCCGCGGCGTGGACACCCGATCGATCTGCACGTCCCGATCGATACGCTCACGCCCCACGCCAACGGTGAACACGGGCACGGACGCCGCCTTGAGCGCGAGGACCGCGTCGGTCAGCGTCGCCTCGGTCGTATCCGCGCCGTCGCTGACCACGACGAGACCCGCGAGCGGCAGCCCAGCCAGTTCCTGACGTGCGCCGTCGAGCGCAGCTCCGATACGCGTCTGCGCGCCGGCGAACGTCAGCTCGGCCGGTGACGTCACGCGATGAGCCGCCGCCGAGAACCGGAACGTCCGGACCACGTACCGCTCGGAAAGAGACTTGAGCAGACCGCTCTCGGGTGCGCTGAACTCCTGACGGGCGAATGCGCCGCGGGGCTGACCGTTCCAGTCCGCGATCTGCATGCTGCGCGAGTCATCGATGAGCACACCCAGGAAGTTCTGTTGCGGCACGGCCGCCTTCACGACCAGCACCGGACGAAAGAGGCAGAACAGAACGAGGAGAAACGTCGCGGTCCGAATGGCCGCGAGGACGAGCCGATGATGAGCGCCGCTCGTCGAGCGCGCGGCGCGGTAGGTCAGCGCCGTCACCGCGACCGCGGCGACGACGACGCCGAGCGCGACGTACGCGCCGGGCGAGGGCACGAACCGGAATTCACCCTGTTGGAAAACGACAGGCCGGTAATTGAAGAGCAGCCGAAAGAGAGAGTCGACCAACGCTCAAGCCCCCCGAGCGCGATGTGTAGCCCCGTGCGCCGATTGTATAACCGGCCCGAGGGATCCCCTACTTCAGAGTACAGACGCTCGATCGGGTAGTTCAGCTTCCCTGGCGGGATGGAGTGAAATGGGAAATGGGAAATGGCCATGGGCCATGGGAAATGGTCCCGGCCATGGCCCGTGGAACCCATCTGCGCGTTAGCGCGACAGCGGCACGACCGTGAACGTCTGCGGTTGACCGATTGGGGTGACGGTCTCGCCTGACACCTTTGCGATCACCGCCCGGTATCGCCCGGGAGCGGCCGGTGGTCCCTGCGGCTGACCGCCTCGTCCCACGAATTGGGCGGGCTGCTCCTGATCGTCACCACCCCCGCCCGCATCACCACCCGCCCCACCGCCGCGTCCGCCGCGACCGCCACGCCCGCCGGCGTCGGTGGTGTCCCGCTGCGCCGGTGGATCGCCGCGAAGGTTCCACGCGATGCGGTGCACGCCGGGCTCCTTGGACAACTCGAGCCTCCGGATCTGGCGGCCGGCTTCGTCGCTGATGTTCATCACCAGCTTCGCGTCACCCGCCGGTGCCTGACCGACGTTGTAGGTGAAGACAGCGCCGTAAGGTGGGTTCGGTGTCGAGACGTTGCCCCACGCAGTCACCTGCTGGCCGAGCTCGTCGAAGATGTACGCATCGCGCAGTGGGAACAGACGCGCTTCCTCGGTGAGCGACTGCGGCGTCAGCTCTCGCAGCGCCGTGTAGTCGTCCAGGACGTACACGCCGCGGCCGAACGTGCCGACAATGAGATCGTTTTCGCGGCGCTGGATCGCCACGTCGCGTGCCTGCGTCGTCGGGATACCGCCCTTGAGCTGAACCCAGTGCGCGCCGCCGTCCACTGTGAACCAGACCCCGAATTCCATCCCGACGAACAACAGGTTGCCGTTGACGTGATCCTGCACGATGCTCCACGCACCGGATCGCTGGGGCAGATCGCCGCTGATCGAGGTCCAGGTCCGTCCACGATCGACACTCTTGTAGACATAGGGCTTGAAATCGCCACGCTGGTAGTTGTTGAACGTGGCGAACACGGTGTTCGCGTCCCGCGACGAGGGCTGTACGTCGGTGACGTACGTGTGCTCGGGAACCGAAGGGAACTGCTCGACCTTCCGCCAGTTCTTCCCGCCGTCCTCCGTCACCTGCACGAGCCCGTCGTCGCTGCCCGTGTAAATCAGCCCTTCGAGGAGTGGCGACTCGTCGAGCGCCGTGATCGTGCTCAGGCGCGTCGTTGCCTGATTGAAGGCCACGGAATCACGCGGCCACACCTTGCCCATGATGGGAATCGTCGCCGGATCGAGATTGCGCGTGAGGTCGGGGCTGATCGCGGTCCAGGAATCGCCGCGATCGTCGCTGCGATACACGCGCTCGCCGGCGAAATAGAGCCGGCGCGCCGAGTGCGGGCTGATGATGACCGGCGAGTCCCACTGCCATCGCCCAAGGGCCTGACCGCGACCGCCACCCTGACCGCCACGACCGCCTTCACCGCCTTCACCGCCGCGACCGCCTTCACCGCCGCGACCGGCCGGCGGCGCGGCTCCCGGCTCGAGGCCGGCCGTGTTGTTGGCGCGGGGGCGGATGTTGACCGAGCGGCCCGTCCGCAGATCGAGACGCGAAAGATTCCCTTCCTGCGACTGCGCGTAGACGATGTTGGGATCCTCGGGATCGACGCGACCCTGGAACCCATCGCCGCCGCCGACGTTGTACCAGTCGCTCGTCCGGATCCCGGCGCGTCCGTTCAGCGTTCGCGACGGACCGCAGATCGACCCGTTGTCCTGCGAGCCGCCGCAGACGTTGTAGAACGGACGGGCATTGTCGGTTGACACGCGGTAGAACTGCGAGAGCGGCAGGTTGGTGAAATGCCGCCAGGTCTTCATCTTGTCGTAGGTCTCGTAGAGCCCGCCGTCGTTGCCGATGATCAGGTGGTTCGGGTCGGTCGGATCGAAGACGATCTCGTGATGATCGACGTGCACGCCCTGCATCGGCACGACCGCCCAGGTTTTTCCGCCATCCGTACTGCGATAGACGTTCGTCTGCGGCGACCAGATGGTTTCCGGGTCGTGCGCGTCGACAAAGATTTCATTGTAGTAACCAGGATCGCCGCCACGATAGCAGTCGTCGGACGGACCGCCGCGTCCACCGCCTTGTCCTTCGCCTGAGGAAGCCTCCGGCTGGGTGGGCGCCGCCGCGCCAAGCGGCGTGCATGCGGCGGGAGGAGGAGCCGGCGGTCCACCGCCCTGACGCCCGAATCCGCCGCCACCGCCACGTCCGTCGCTGACGGTTCGCCCGATACGCGTCCACGACGCGCCCGCATCGTCCGATCGGAAGAAGCCGCCCTGACCACGCTGCGCGGTCACGAGCGCGTAGACGGTGGTGGGATTCCGCCAGTTGACGCCGATGCCGATGCGGCCGATGTCGACGGTCGGAAGGCCCTTGGTCAGCTTCGTCCACGTCTGACCGGCATTCGTGCTCTTGTAGAGTCCGCTCTCCGGTCCGCCTCCAATCAGTTGACCGACAGCGCGCCGGCGCTGATAGGCGGAGGCATACAGCACGTCGGGCTTCTTCGGATCCATGAGCACATCGTTCACGCCGGTGTCGGGACTGACCGTCAGCACCGCCTTCCAGGTCGCGCCGCCGTCGGTCGTCTTGTAGAGACCGCGATCGCCGCCCGACGACCACAGCGGACCGATGGCCGCGACGTAGACCGTGCTCGAGTTGCGAGGATCGATGAGGATCTTGCCGATGTGCTCGGAGTTCTCGAGTCCGGCGCGGCTCCACGACTTGCCGCCATCCCTGGATTTGTAGAGACCGTCACCGAAGCTGACGCTTCGCTGGTTGTTGTTCTCCCCCGTTCCCAGCCAGACGACGTTCGAGTCTTTGGGATCGACCACGACGACGCCGAGCGAATAGGAGCCGTAGGTGTCGAAAATTGGCGTCCAGGTGTTACCACGGTTCTCGGTCTTCCAGAGATTGCCCGCAGACGCGGCGACGTACCAGACACTCGGGTTCTTCGGATCGACCTCGACATCCGACAGACGGCCCGTCGTGAGGCTCGGGCCGAGGCTCCTGAACGCGAGGTCCCTGAATGTCTCCGCGTTCGGCCCCCCGGCGGGCGCCTGCGCCGCGCCCGCGGCCGTGAGCAACACCGCCGCGCCAAGCCACGCTCCAATCCGTCTCATGCGTCCTCTCATTTCTTGGTTTGCGCTGGGGCCCCACCCCCAGCGCCTGCCAGCCCTCTTTTTTCTGGAAGTGTCTGGGGCCCCACCCCCAGACACAGCAGCTCGCGCGTTCGCGCTCGCTGCGGCTCAAGGCTGCTCGCTCGGGCCGCTGGTTAGTCGCGACTATCTGCTCTCACAACATCATGGCTGGGGCCATTTCCCTTTGCCATTTGCCCTTTACCATTTGCCCTCCGCCGGCGCCGCCGGCGGCTGCTCGGGCCGCTGGTTAGGGGCGACTGTCTGCTTTCACAGCATCAAGGCTGGGGCCATTTCCCTTTGCCATTTGCCCTTTACCATTTGCCATCCGCCGGCGCAGCCGGCGGCTGCTCGCGTCGCTGGTTAGTCGCGACTATCTGCTCTCAACATCAGGTTGATCACTACGACGCACGGGGCGGGAGTATTACATGCGTCGTAAATCGCGGCTATTTTTCGCTGGGCGGACGTGTGACAGTCTCTACGGGGCTCAGCTGGTACTTGTAGGTGTAAGAGCGGTCGGCGTGAATGCGGTAGGGCTCCATGGGATAGGCGTCACGACTCCAGCTGTTGATGCCTCCGACGCCCATCTGCTTCAGATCGACGTTCAGATAGGTCGCCGGATGGCGCGTCAGCTGGAACGAGTATTCGGCCCGCTCGATCTCCTCTTTCGTGGAGTGCGAGGCGTTCACGCTGAGGAGCGGCAATCCGGTCACGAGCAGCCCGACGCCTTGCGCGTTCGTCAGTGACACCCAGCGGACGTCGGTCTTGTTGCCGTTCTCCTGGGGACGCGAGTAGTCGACCCACTGATCGGTGACGGTCGAGCTGTAGATGCCGACAGGCGCGAACTGCCGATCGACGTAGGTCTCGTCTGGACCGCGGCCGTACCACACGAGCCGTTCCAGGCCGGGGCTCACGACGAGCTCGGTCCCGAAGCGCGGCATCATGGCAACCGATGCGGTGCCGGGCTCGTACGAGGCGGTAACGGTGATGCGGCCGTCACCTCGCACCAGGTAGCTCATCGCGTACTTCGCGCCGACGGATGGCAGATCGCCCAAGACCTCGATCTGCGCACTGCTGTCGTCGGGACGCTTCACCTGCACATCCTTGACGCGCCACGACGCGCCCGCCGTGCGCCAGACGCTGATGTCGATCCCGGGGTCCTTGCGTGCGGCGTTGACGATGGACTTCCAGGCGCCCCAGTCGTTGTCGGTGACGGCCCGCCAGAAGTCAGGTTGCGGTCCCCGATCGAGGAGCGGCACACCGCGGAACGTGTAACTCGTGATCACGCCGAGCACGCGGTCGAAGACCATGGCGAATTCAGGACCCGCAAAGCGGATCTGATTGCCCGACTGATTCGTTCGCAGCGGCGCTCCCGATGGCGCCGGAGCGGCGGCGGGCGCGCTGATGGGAAGCTTCCACTGCTCCCACCCGATCTCGTCCCCTTTCTTCGCCCAGATCGTGTCCCCTTTGAGCGCAAAGCGCAGATTGAGCCAGTACTCGACCCCCGGATCCGGACGGATGCGCGGCATGGGGATCCTGACGTCGAGTGACTCGCGCGGTTCGAGATCGAGGGGCCCGAGCGTGCCCGACGCGAGCGGCGTGCCGTTGGCGGTAATCGACCAGTACCCTTCCGCAACGTCACGCGTGTTCAGAAAGTCGAACCAGTTCTTCACGCGGATGCGGCCGCTCTCGAGATCGACCGGCGTGCCGTGGATGTAGCGGTACACGTACTTGATCGCGTTGAGGCCGGGATGAGGGCGGCGCTCCGCGCTGACCAGGCCGTTCATGCAGAAGTTGCCGTCGGTCCGGATGCCGGCGCGGTTCTCCCACCAGCCTCCGTAGGCGAGGAATGACTGCCGATCCGGTGTGCGGTATTCGATCGGAACCGGCTGGCGAATCCCCTGATCGACCCAGTCCCAGACGAACGCCCCGCGCGCGTTCGTATCGGTGTAGAACACGTCCCAGTATTCCTTCAGACCGCCGCTGCTGTTGCCCATCGCGTGCGAGTATTCACAGAGGAGCAGCGGCGTGCCGGGCTTCGACGCCGCGCGCTGCACGACGGACGCGGGCGTGGCGTACATGAACGAGTTGACGTCGGCGTTCGTGCCGCCGTGGTTCGTCGTGCCCTCGTAGTGAACCGGCCGCGTGGCATCGCGGCCTTTCAGCCACCGGTAGGCCGCCGCCATGTTCGGCCCGTCGCCGCATTCGTTGCCGAGCGACCACATCACGATCGACGGGTGGTTCTTGTCGCGTTCGACCATGCGCTCGACGCGATCGAGGTAGGCGGGTTGCCAGGCCGCGTCGTTCGTGAGCCGGTTCTGCGGATTGGTCCCGAAGCCGTGGCATTCGATGTTGGCCTCGTCGATCACGTACAGACCGTAGCGATCGGCGAGCGCATACCACAACGGCGCATTCGGGTAGTGCGATGTCCGAACCGCGTTGATATTGTTCTGTTTCATCAGCTCGATGTCGCGAACCATCGACATGCGGTCGACGTAATGGCCGGTATCGGGGCTGTGCTCGTGGCGGTTGACGCCCTTGAAGATCACCGCCCGGCCGTTGACGAGGATTCGCCCGTCGTGGATCTCGATCTTGCGGAAGCCGATGTCGAACGGCACGAGCTCCACGGCGCGGCCCGAGCTGTCGCGCAGCGTCAGCACCAGCCGGTACAGGTACGGCGTCTCCGCCGTCCATTTGCGCGCGTTTCGTACCGTCATCGCCAGACGGACTTCGGTGTCTCCGCTGGCGATCGCGCGCAGTTGCTCCTGCACCGGACGGCCGACCGCGGTTGACTCGGCGAGGAGCTCGGCCTGGAGACGCATCGCTTCCGGCGCGGGCGTGCTGTTGGCGACGATCGCCCGGACATACAGCGTCGCGTCGCGATATTGGGAGTCGAGATCGGTCTCGATCTCGACGTCACGCAGGCGCTGCGTCGATGCGCTCCAGAGCATGACGTCACGGAAAATCCCGCTGAGGCGCCACATGTCCTGGTCTTCGAGAAACGACCCGTCACTCCAGCGATAGACCTCGACGGCGAGCTGATTCTCACCACCGCGAATCGCATCGGTGATGTCGAACTCGGCCGGCGTGCGGCTGTCTTCGCTGTAGCCGATACGACGCCCGTTCACCCACACGTAGAACGCAGAGTCCACTCCGCCAAACTGCAGATACACCCGGCGCCCGGCCCAGTGCTCGGGGATCGAAAAGGTGGTGCGATAGGAGCCGACGGGATTGTCGTCGCGCGGAGGCCGCGGGTTCTGACGATCGAATGCAAACGCGTATCCGGCGTTGATGTAGATCGGCGTGCCGAAGCCCTGCAGCTCCCAGCTGCCGGGCACGCGGATCGTGGGCCAGCTCGAATCGTTGAACCCTGGCTGAAAGAAGTTCGCGGGTCGTGACGCGGGATCCGGCGAGAGATGGAACTTCCACTGTCCGTTCAGCGACAACACCCAACGGGAGGACTCGCCCACGAGCTCGCCGCCATCCGCGTACGGCGTCATCGTCGCGTGCGGGCGCTCCGTGCCGACGTGCAGTACTGACGGGTCGTCCCATTCCGGTCGCGCCGCGGCCGGCGCAGCCTGGGAAGCGGGCGCGCCCGTCACCGGCGCGGTCCCGAGCAGCGCAGCAGGGATCACCGCGGCCAGTGCCGCGGCGGCCAGCAGTCCGTGGCGCAAGTGCGGCGTCGCACCGAGACGGGCGATGCAGCGTCCGTCGAATGCAGCCGGACTTGCGCCACGGACGGCGATGACCCTCATCACCGGCAGCCTACCCCCGGGCGGTTGGTACACGCAATCCAGATGTGACGCTGGTCGGGGTCCGTTCGTGGTGCTTCGCTTGCCCGCTGTCAGCTGAAGGAACTTCGCGTGCCGCGAGCCGCGACCGGCCGACAGCGGACAGCGAAATTGTGTCATCCTGTGCAACAGTGACTAACAAGGTCCGATGGGGCGTGCTGGGAGTCGCGCGAATCGCGACGCAGAAAGTCATTCCAGCGACGATGCGCGGCGAACGATCGGAGGTCGTCGCAATCGCGTCACGCGACGCGGACAAAGCGCGGCAGGCGGCGCAGACGCTCGGCATCGCTCGCGCGTACGGCTCGTACGAAGAACTGCTGAAGGATCCCGACGTCGAGGCGGTCTACAACCCCCTACCGAATCACCTCCACGTCGACTGGACCACGAGGGTCGCGGAAGCCGGTAAGCACGTGCTCTGCGAGAAGCCGATCGCGATGAGCGCGGCCGAGGCGGAGCGGCTGATCCACGTTCGCGACAGCACCGGCGTCCACATCCAGGAAGCATTCATGGTGCGTACGCATCCGCAGTGGATCGCGGCGCTGGAGATCGCGCAGTCAGGACGCCTGGGAGAGGTGCGCGCGATCTCGGGCTTCTTCAGCTACTTCAACGAGGATCCGGCCAACGTCCGCAACATCCGGGATTTCGGCGGCGGGGCCCTCTACGACATCGGCTGTTATCTGATCAACACCGCGCGCTTCATCTTCGCCCGCGAGCCTCAGGGGGTCGCCGCCGTCGTCGAGCGCGATCCGCGCTTCGGCGTGGACGCGCTGACGTCGTTCCTCCTCGACTTCGCGCCGGGTCAGGTGACGGCGCTCTGCAGCACCCAGCTGGTCTCGTCTCAGCGGATTCTCATCTTCGGCACTCGCGGCCGTCTCGAGATCGAGATCCCGGTCAACGCGCCGCCGGATCGCCCGTGCCGCATTTTCGTGGAAGATGGATCGGATCTGTCCGGCGGATCGCGTCAGACCATCACGTTCGAGGCGTGCGACCAGTACACGATTCAGGCCGATCGGTTTTCGGAAGCCGTTCGTGGCGATGCGTCACCAGCGTATCCGCTCGAGGATTCGGTCCGGAACATGCAGGTCATCGATGCGGTGTTCCGCGCGGCGCTATCAGGCAGGTGGGAGACCGTGTGAGGTTGCCATTCAGCGAACCGTCAGCTCTCCACGCAACCGAATATCCTTCGACGAGGCGCCGATCATCACACGAAGCGCCCCAGGCTCGACGATCCAGCGCATCGACTTTTCCAGCATCCGCAGCTCGTTCGGTCCCAGCTCGAACAAATTTCTCCTCGCGTGTCATGCGTCCGAGCAGATCGCGAACACGATCCTCGATGGGCAGTTTCGAATTGCGGTACGGTGCGCGCTCGAGCGGCTCTGCCCGGGGCAGGCGCAAAACGGTCAGCAGGCTCAGAACAATCAGGAGCAGGTGACGCATCCCGTTAGGGCTCAAGAGGCCGGAAATTGACGTCGAGGATCCGGAGCCGTTCGAGGTGCGTCAGCAGACGCGTGCGAAACGCCGCGAACGATCCGAGCGGCGCCGGCGTCCATGCCACTTCGGCGAGCGCGATCAGTCGGGGAAACGCGTTGTACTCGACCGCCTTCGGTCCGGGCAGATATTCGGTCCAGAGCTGCCCCTGAACGCCGAGGAAGTGTCGCGCCAGAGACGGATCGAGATCCGGCGGCGCCGGATTCCATCCGTAGACTGTTTCGATTGGAAGAAAGCCGCCGATCGAAAGCGGCTCGCGTGCGGTGTCCTTGACCTGGTAATAGTCGAAGTAGGTGAATGCCGTCGGCGTCAGCACGGCGTCATGACCTGCGCGTGCGGCAGCCATAGCCCCGTCCAGATTGCGCCAGCTCATGACGGTCGCGTTCTCCGCGAGTCCTCCCTCAAGAATCTCGTCCCATCCGATCAGCCGGCGTCCTTTGGACGTGAGGAACGCATCCATCTGCCGGATGAACCAGCTTTGCAGCTCCTCCTCGTTCTTGAGACCGAGCTCCGCGATGCGCGCCTGGATGCGCGGGCTGGCCTTCCACTGCGTCTTCACCGCTTCGTCGCCGCCGACGTGAATCCACGGGCTGGGAAAGAGCGTCAGCACTTCCGACAGGACGTTCTGCATGAACGTGATGGTGGAGGGTTCCGCGTTGAGAAGGTAGGGGGAGATGCCCCAGACGGTCCTGGGCTCGACCGGCTCGGTTGTGACCCCGAGCTCGGGATACGCGGCGATGATCGCCTGGGAGTGGCCGGGCATCTCGATCTCGGGCACGACGGTCACGAACCGGTCCGCTGCGTACGCGACTACCTCGCGCACGTCATCTTGGGTGTAAAAGCCGCCGTGACGGATGCCGTCGAACTGCAGATCCTTTTCCCGGTGATGTCCGATCAGCGTCTCCTTCCGCCACGCGGCTACTGTCGTCAGCTTCGGGTACTGCTTGATCTCGAGCCGCCAGCCCTGATCGTCGGTCAGGTGCCAGTGGAAGCGGTTCATCTTGTGCAGCGCCAGGAGATCGATGTACTTCTTCACGAACTCCTTGGGCTGAAAATGCCTCGAGACGTCGAGGTGGGCGCCGCGCCAACGAAAACGCGGCACGTCCTCGATCGACACGCTGGGCACACGCCACTCCACATCTGAGACCCGTGCCTCGCGGAAGATGGCGGTGGGCATCAATTGACGCAGCGTCTGCATGCCGTAGAACACGCCTGCGGGCGCCGCCGCTTCAATCGTGATCGCGCGCGGCGTGGCGTTGAGCCGATAGCCCTCGCTGCCCAGTGTGCGCTCGAGTGGTTTCTGTAGTCGCAGCGCGATGTGCGTGGACGACGGGGATGGACTCGTGCGAACGGGGAGATCGAAGCCCGTCGCGGGCGCAAGCATCGACGCGAGCTGCCGGCCGCGCTCGCGGAGCGCGGCATCCACCACAATCGCGGTCGAGGCTGTCAGCGTGAAGCCGCCCCGCCCGGCCGTGAGTTTCGACGGCATCGGCACGATCGCGAGCGCCGGCGCCTGCTGCGCCTGGGTGGATACGGACCTGTCAGCAATCGGGGCGACGAGAGCGATCATCAGGGCGATGGCAACGCGCGGCATGGGCGCGGATGGTACCACGCTCGGCCGGAGAGCTGGCTACCGCGCCAGGATCACGTGCCCGAGCGATCCCACTCGCAGGCCGTCGGAGCGCCCAGCGAAGTAGGTCGCGTTGATCGCTTCAGGACCCAGGTCGCGGATTTCAGTGAAGCCCAGCGTGCGGAGCTCGTTGGCCAGGTCGAACGGCTCGAGAAAGGTCTGCCACGGCTCTCCGGCAGCGTTCACCCGCCGGGACATCGCATCAAACGTCAGCCGCGCGACGAGCGGCAGCGCCGCCGGATCAGTGGCGTAATCGAAAACGATGCCGCCAGCCTCACTTGTCGCCGTTACGACGAACCGCAGCGTCGATCGAATCGACTCGCGGGTCAGATACGTTGTCACTCCGAGCCAGGAAAAGAACGCTGGAGCGGACGCATCGAATCCTGCCGCCTCCAGCTCTCGAGAGACGGTTTGGGACTCGAAATCGACTGACACGAAGGTCACGTTCGATGGGATGGCGATCGCGCCCTCTGCGAGGCGTTCGCGTTTCCACGTCTGCGTGGCTGGATGATCGACCTCGAACACGCGCAGATCGGCGAAGGGATTCCGATACGCGAACGTATCGAGCCCGGCACCAAGCAGGACGAATTGGGGCACGCCCCTCGCCACGGCCGCAGCGAGCTCGTCTTCGGCAAACCGACTTCGGACCGCGAGGAACGCGCGAAGGGCGCGATCGAAACGGTGGCCGTCGGCCCACGCACGGTCGGTCTGGATCCGATCAGCGTCCTCGCGGCGCAGGATCCTGAGCGCGAGCGGATCGACGAATACCGGGGGCTGGTCCACGACCTGGTGCGCCGCGCGGCGGACGGCCACCCGGTAGGCGGTTCGACTCGGCTGGCTCTCATGCATCGTTGGCACCGATCCTACCGGGGGGCAAGCACCATTCCGCTTTGTGGGTGCTTGCGTTCTTCCGATCTCACTCCTCCCGGGTCGCGCTACGCGCGGCGTGACCGTCGAAAGCCTTCCTGAAGAAACGCGTCTCCGCCCCTCCGCGCCTCCGTGTAGAAGACAAGCGTTTCAGCGATCGGAATACACGCGGACCCGAAGCGGCTCCGGCGGGCCGACGGCCTCCTCGACGGTGACCCGCAAACGCCGCACCCTCGCTGGCTCAATCCGATCCAAACGCGCGTAACCAATCGTCGTCCCGTGCGCCAACGCTCGCCATTCGCCACCGTCCGAACCCGACACGGTGTAACGCGACACGAGCTGCCCGTGCGCGATGTCCTCCTCCAGTCTGATGATGGTCACTTGCGCGCTGCGCTCGAGATCGACGTCGCCGATCGCGCTGGTCGGGCTCGTACGGCGCCACGAGAGCCGTCGTCCTGCCAGGAGATCGCTGGCGAAAAGGCTGCGCCGGCGCTCCGCTGCGCCAGCCAGCCTCGTCACGTCGGTATCGTGCAGCACGCCATCGCGCGTTGGCGGCACATTCAACAGCAGCTTGGCGTTGCGCCCGACCGATTGAAAATACAGATCGACGAGGCCATCGACGGTGCGCACACGTCCATCCTCGGCCGCGTGATAGAACCAGCCAGGGCGGATCGACGTGTCGGCCTCGGCCGGCCGCCACACGCGGCCGTTGGGGTGACCGTGCTGCAACGACTCGGTCACACCCGCGCCGCTCGCGCCGGGATACGGCACGGCGTCAGGATCGATGGTGGACCAGTTCGGGTCGCCGGCCGATCCGTTCTCGTTGCCGCACCAGCGAACGTCGGGCCCGGCATCCGAGAACATGACGGCGTCGGGCTGAAGCCGCCGGACGAGCGCCCACGTCCGTGGCCAGTCGTAGACCTGCTTCTTGCCGTTCGGACCCTCGCCGTTCGCGCCGTCGAACCACACCTCGGCGATCTGTCCATAGCGCGTCAGGAGCTCGGTGAGCTGATCGCAGTACAAGTCGTTGTACCGTGGCGAGTCACCGTACAGCGGGTTATTGCGATCCCAGGGCGAGAGATACAGGCCAGGACGCAGGGACTCTGTATGGCACGCGTCGACGAACTCGCGCACGGCGTCGCCCTGACCTCCACGCCACGCAGTGCGGGCCACCGAGTGTGTGGTCGTCCTCGTTGGCCACAGACAGAAACCGTCGTGATGTTTCGCGGTCAGGATCATCGCGCGAAAGCCGCCCGTACGTGCCGCGCGCGCCCACTGCCGCGCGTCCAGGCGTGACGGCGCGAAGATCGCTGGATCCTCGCGTCCGTCTCCCCACTCGCGATCGGTGAAGGTGTTGACGCCGAAGTGCAGGAAGAGCGCGAGCTCGTCGCACTGCCAGGCGAGCTGTGCCGGCGACGGTCGTGGACGCGGTCCAGGCTGCGCGAATACGGCCCGGCGTGTGACGCCGAGTGCCGCGGCGCCCGCGAGCACGAACCCGCGGCGGCTGATCACGCGCCTCGGGGCCTTGGGCGCGTCCGTCGCGATTCGAGAATCTTGAGGAACGATCGTCCCTGCAACTCCTCGAGCGACAGACCTGTCTCGCGGGCCTCGTGCGCCGTCAACGCGCCGGACGTCATACCGCGCACGAAGAAGTTCAACAGTCCCTGCCCGGTCGCGGCGTCGTCGAACACATCGCCCACGAGCGTCGCCTGCGCCGCCTTCTCGACGAAGTTCCGTAAACGCGTGGTCGCCGCGGGTCGCGCCGAGAGGAAGAACGAGAAGACGGCCGCGTAGCGCGTCGGCAACTGCGCGGGGTGCAGATCCCAGCCCTGATAGAAGCCGTTCACCAGAGAGTGCCGGACGTCGTCGAAATGCAGCTTCCACGCGCGATGCATTGTGTCGGTGTTCTCGCGCCGCTGAGCGTCCGTCAGCGGCTGACCGGGACTCGCACGGTGAGGACCGACGGGCATGATGTTCGTGGCACCGTCCGAAAGCCGCACGCCGGACTGCGCAAGAGCAACCTGCATCATGTGCTTGGCGAAGTCGCACGCCGGATGGCGCATCTGCTGCCACGATGCGGTAATGCCGCAGAGCGCCGTGTAGTCGTAGGTGCCGAAGTGGGCGCCCGTAATCCGGCCCGCGCCTGCCGCGATGAGCCCGCGCAAGGCCGACGTTCCGTCCGCCGCCAGAATCGACTGCGGCGTCTCGATCATCAGCTCGAGCTTGATCGCGCCCGCCTTCAAGCGCAGCCGGCGTTCGAGCGCGCTGCACGCACGTGCCACCGCGGTCACTTGCGCTGGCGACATCAACTTGGGAATCGTCACCACGAATCCACCGGGCAACCGGCGGCCGGCGCGGACGAGCGTCGTCACGAACAGATCGAGCGTGCGCAGGCTTCGTGCGTGAAGCTCTTTCGACAGCGGCTTGATCCGGATCCCGATGAATGCTGGAAGCGTCCCGCCCGTATGCCCGCGCACGACCTGCTCTGCCGCCGACTGCGCGTGGCCGTCTTCTTCATCGTCCGGCCGATTGCCGTAGCCGTCCTCGAAGTCGATCCGGAAGTCCTCGACCGGTTCCCGCCGCAACTTCTCCACGATTCGAGCTCGGACGACATTGGCGAAGTCGTCAGAGCGATCGAATTCGAGGATGCGCGCGAGAGCCGGGCCATCCGGCGCGTACTCGTCGAGCGCCGCGAGCGCCACGGCACCAAGCCTGGCTGCGGAATCCGAGCGAAAGAGATGCGCTCCCCCATAGACTGTGTGCACCGGCTGGCGATCGCCGGTCTCGCCAGGCCACGCGCGTGCCACGGCTTTGTTCGCCGTACCGAGCTGTTTGAGGATGGGCTGAAGATCTCGTGGCGAGAGCGAACCTGCTGAACGGGTTTGTGTGCGACGCATGGGAGGAGACTCTTCTCGGTTCTCGGTTCTCGGTTCTCGGTTCTCGGTTCTACGGGTTCTAAAGGTTCTAGAGGTTCTAGAGGTTCTCGCGAGTTCGAGAACCCGAGAACGTCCAGGTTACGAACCGCGATACGCGGAATATCCAAACGGACTGAGCAGTAACGGAATGTGATAATTCGACTCGCCGCTGGCGATTTCGAAGACCACGCTGATCGTCGGAAAGAATGCGCGTCCAGCGTGCGTTTCGAGATAGCGGCGAGTATCGAAGACGAGGCGGTACAACCCAGGCGGCAGCGGCGCTCCTTCGGGCATCAACGTGCGCAACCGCCCATCGGCATCGGTCTGTCCGCTACCCACGAGCTGCCAGCCCTCGGTGCCCGTTCCCTTCTCGAGCGTCACCGGCACGCCGGCGGCCGCTTTGCCGCGTGCGAGATCGAGAATGTGGGTCGTGATCGCCACGGATGCCCGCGCATTATACGCGGATGTGACGCGGGAGAGGCAGACTGGCGCGACTCACCTATCGTCGATCGCCGGCGATCATCTGACCTCGTGCCTCGCCGGTGACGCGATTCTCGTCGAACACCACCTCCCCACGGAGGATGGTCGTGATGACCCGGCCCCGGAGAGACATCCCGGCGTAGGGCGTCGTGGGATGACGATGGTAGAGCCGGAATGGATCGACG
>DATAEK010000068.1:0-64622 GCA_036258055.1 Vicinamibacterales bacterium | reverse complement strand
CGCGCCTTCAGCATGTCGAACGCCTGCGGGCTCGTGACCTCGTGGACGAGATGGAGGCCGACGAAGAGCTGGGTCTGGCCGTTGGGCAGGCGGCGGACGGTGTGAGCGTCCCAGACTTTCTGGAGGAGTGTGGAGGGCATGGTCACGGGAATGGTACTACGGGCGGCGGGACTCGCGGTGGGCACTACCGATGTCCGCGGTCCGCGGACCGCGGTTCTCGCCGAAGCTCGAGGTTATCTCCGAGCGGCCGGGATCTTGCCCCGAGCGCGGAGGAGACACCCTAACTCGTTGACTTCCGTGACTCAGTTGCAATGTTTGCAACACAGGGCCTCGGAAGACAGTGAAAAGTCGCAACCATGTCGCGCCCAGTGATTGTCCGGTCCTTTCGAGATCTTGAAGCGTGGCAGATCGCCATGGATCTCGCCGTCGCGTGTTACGGATTGGCTCGGGAGTTGCCCGCCGACGAACGGTTCGTCCTCGGAAGCCAGATTAGGCGTGCTGCGACTTCTGTACCTTCCAACATCGCAGAGGGGCACGCCGCCGGGAGCGATGGCACCTTTCTGCGTTACCTGCGGATAGCGCGTGGCTCGCTCGGCGAGCTCGATACGCAGATCGAGCTTGTTATCCGGCTCGGTCTGCTGCCTCAGACCAGCGTCGATCGACCTCTTGCGCTGTTGACGCGAACACGACAGCTGTTGGCTGGCCTCGCGCGAAGTGTCACCGCATCACTGGCGTCTCGGCGAGCCGCGCGCTGCGGACCGCGGACAGCCGACAGCGGACACCGCAAGCTATAATCATCACTCTCCCCCCATGGACTTCCTCTCCAAACTGAATCCCGAACAACGGGAAGCCGCCTTGCATCGCGAAGGCCCGCTGCTCATTCTCGCCGGCGCGGGCTCCGGAAAGACGCGCGTGATCACCTACCGCATCGCGTACCTCATCGGCGATGGTCACGCGGAGCCCGGGGAAGTCCTCGCGGTGACGTTCACGAACAAGGCGGCGCAGGAAATGCGCGAGCGCGTCGAAGCGCTCATCGGCTCCGAGTGCAACGGCGTGTGGCTCTCCACGTTCCACGCGCTGTGCGCGCGGCTGCTGCGGCGCGAAGCGCCGAAGATCGGACTATCGCGCGATTTCGTCATCTACGACTCCTCCGATCAGGTCGCGGTCGTCAAACAGGCCGAGCGCGAGCTGGGCATCGACGACAAGCTGGTGCCACCGCGGATGGCGCTCGCCCGCATCAGTCAGGCGAAGAACCGGATGGAAGGGCCTGACTCGCTGCGGGGCAGCTTCAACTTCCGCGAGGAACACATCGCGAAGATCTACGAGCGGTATCTCGTTGCGCTCAAGGACAGCAACGCGCTCGACTTCGACGATCTGCTGCTCAAGACCGTCGAGCTCTTCGAGACATCCGAGAAGACCCGCGAGTTCTACGCCCGCAAGTTCAAGTACGTGATGGTGGACGAGTACCAGGACACGAACCGTCCGCAGTACCTGCTGATCCGCCGGCTCGCCGAGGTGTACCGTAACCTGGCGGTCGTCGGGGACCCCGATCAGTCGATCTACAAGTGGCGCGGCGCGGACCTGCGGAACATCCTGGATTTCGAGCACGACTTTCCGGAGGCACGGATCGTCCGGCTCGAACAGAACTACCGGTCGACCCAGGTAATCCTCGACGCGGCGTCCGCGGTCATCCGTCAGAATCGCAACCGCAAGGAGAAGCGGCTCTGGACCGACCGCAAGGGTGGATCGAAGATCGCCTACTTCCGCGGGAACGACGAGCTGGAGGAGGCTGACTTCATCGTTCGCACGATCAAGTCGGCACGCGCGGCGGACGTCGAGGCCACGACCGCCGTGCTCTACCGCGTCAACGCACAGTCGCGCGCGATTGAAGACTCGCTCATGCGCGAGAGCGTGCCCTACAAGATCATCGGCGGCGTCAGGTTCTACGAACGCAAGGAAATCAAGGACTCTCTGGCCTACCTCAAACTGATCATGAATCCGCATGACGATGTGAGCTTGCGGCGCGTGATTAACGTGCCGACGCGGGGGATTGGCAAGGGCGTGATGGATTCGCTGCAGGCGATTGATCCGGATGCTGTCCTTGCGGATGCGCCCCCGCTGCTCGCCGCCGGTCTGCAGGAGATCTCGTCGGCACGCTCGCTTTGGGCGAAGCTGGTGTACGCCGTTGACGAAGCGAAGCTGCCGTCGCGCGCGGTCACGGCCCTTCGCGGCTTCCGCGATCTGATGGTGTCGCTGGCCAGCGCCGCCCGTCAGGATTCGGTGTCGATCGCCATCGGAAAGATGCTCGACCAGACCGGCTACCTCAAGGACCTCCGCGACGAGAACAGCGAGGAAGCCAACGAGCGGATCGAGAACCTGATGGAGCTCGTGTCCGCGGCGCGTGAATACGAGACGCGCGAGGCAGAGGCGTCCCTTGGCGGGTTCGTCGATCGGCTGTCTCTTCTGTCAGAAGCCGATGAAGAATCCGGGAGCCGCGACGCGCACGTCTGGCTCATGACGATGCATGCCGCGAAGGGTCTGGAGTTTCCAGTTGTCGTCATCGCCGGACTCGAGGAGGGACTCTTTCCGCATTCTCGATCGGCAGATGACGAGGAAGAGATCGAGGAGGAGCGGCGGCTCTGTTACGTCGGGATGACGCGGGCGCAGTCGCAGCTCGTGCTGACCGGCGCCGCCCGGCGCCGGGTCTTCGGCGAATATCAGAATACCGAGCCGTCCCGGTTCCTCGACGAAGTCCCCGCGGAGCTCGTCGAACGCATCACGCCATCGTATGCCTCGCCGTACTCGAGCAGCTTCCTGCACAGCCACTACGAGTTCCGCACGAATCCTTACGGACGCAAGGGCCGCGGGCGCGCGCGTGAAACCGAAGCGGCCTACGACTACGAGTCAGAGGACCAGTCGGCGACGGACCTCCGTCTGGGCATGCGCGTCCGCCACGCCCAGTTCGGCGTCGGCACCGTCGTCGGCGTGGAGGATCACAACGACGACGTGAAGGTCACCGTCCGTTTCAACGCCGTCGGGGTCAAGAAGTTGCTCGCCAGATACGCGAAGCTCGAACCGGCGTAAGATCCAGGGCCTCGGCGGTATCTCCCTGGGGGAACTGATGCGACTTGCGGCACTCACCCTCCTCGTCGCGGTCGCCACCTCCCACGCCCGCTCGTCTGGTCCGGCCGACGCCGGATACAACACCAGCGCTCAACAGTCAGCCACGGGTGCAATCAAGGTCGTCGTGCGCGACGAAGCGACTGGTACGCCGATCGATCAGGCCAACGTGACGGTCGAGGGCGTGGGCTTCCAATACAAGACCACCTCGGTCACCGGCTTTGAGGGCACGGTCGAAGTGCCCGACCTCCGTGTTGGCAGCTACTACGTGGCGGTGAGCGTCCGGGAGGTCTCGAACGGGGACGCGACGGCGGTTCAGACGTCCGCGTTTCTACGACGCGTGTCGGTCGAGGCGGGCAACACCACGACGGCAGCCTTTCCCATTCATCGTCCGTCCACAGTTCGAGGTCAGGTGCTGACCCAACAGGGTCTCCCCGTGCCCCATGCTGAGGCTGCAATCTTGGGGGAGTTGCGGACGTTTCGTGGTCAGCCCGTACTGAGTCCCTTGTTCAGACCGGGCGCACGCGTGACTGCCGATGATCAGGGGAGATTCACTTTCGGCGGACTGGTACCGGGTCGGTACTTCGTGCGCGTCTCGCTGCCGAATGTCGGTGGGCCGGCGTTGAACTACGTTTACGCGCCTGGCGTAACGTCGATCGTCGCGGCCACACCGGTCGTCCTGGAGTCGGGCGACGACGTCTCGATCGGCATCACCGCGCCGTCGGTGCCCACTATTGCCATCGAAGGGACGGCGGTCGACGAGGTCGGCCGTCCAGTTCAGCGGGCTCAAATCAGGCTTCGGCGGTTGGATCAGATGGAAGCTGCCTACGCTTCCGCGACTACGGCAACTGACGAGGCGGGACGGTTTGTTCTCTCCCCAGTCTACCGAGGAACGTACGCGCTTCAGGCGACGCACACTGGAGAGAGTATCCGTGTCGGAGCAGTTGAACTGGAGGTCGCGGATCAGCCCGTCGGTCCCCTGCAGATCAGGCTCACACCTGGCGCTCAGATCGACGGACAGCTGCTTTTCAACGGCGCTGCCGGGTTCGCGCTGGCGAGAACGGTCGTTCGCGTCGTTCCTGAGGGCGGCGACGCTGACGCACGGACGTTGCTGTCGCCCTGGTCTGAGTGGCGCGCCGATGGGTCATTCTCGATACTCGGCGTGCTTGGCCGAAACCGTCTCGCGGTTGAATTGACCGACAACTGGTTTGTCGAACACGCCTTCCTCGAGGATGGCACTGACATCGCCGCCAGCGCGTTCAACTTCGAGTCGGGCCGGACCTACCGAAACGTGCGTGTGCTCGCGACCGACGCCGCGGCTGAACTCGTGGCAAAGCTGGCGCCCGGCGTCTTCAGGGCTCCGATGACCGTCGTCGTGTTTCCCGATGATGCGTCGCTTTGGAACGACAGCCGCTATGTGAAGCTCGCGACCGCCGCACCACCTGGCAATGAGCTCGTGATCAAAGGCCTTCCTCCGGGCAGGAACTACCTCGTCGCACTTTGGCGTTCCCCGGCCGTGGTTGACGGTGCGCGGCCAGCCAAGAACCCGGAGCCCATGGACTTCGAGACGCTCGCCACACAGGCCGTGATCGTATTCGCCGACGGGCCCGGGAGATTCACCGTCACACTGCAAGCGGCAAAGCGTTAGCCATAGGGCTCATCGCTGGCGCCGTGAGAGGGTGCTGACCAGAAGGCTAGGTCTCTACTCCTCGGTCGGCGGCTCCTGATCGGGTGGCGCGTCGTTTTCGTCGGCCGACGTCTCGGGAACTGTGCTCGTGTCCGCCGACGCCTTGACTTCGCCGTTCGCGGCGCCTTCCTCGTCTTCTTTCTCCGCCAACTTCGCGACCGAAACGACCTGATCCCCTTCCTCCATGCCGATCAGCCGCACGCCCTGCGTGGCGCGGCCAATCGCCCGGATGCCGCTCGACACCATGCGCAGGATCTTCCCCTGCTGGCTGATGAGCATCAGTTCGTCGTCGTCGTGCACATAGGCGATGCCGATGACCTTGCCGTTGCGTTCGCTGGTCTGGATGTTGATGATGCCGACGCCGCCGCGTGACTGAACGCGGTACTCTTCGAGCTCGGTGCGTTTGCCGTAGCCGTTCTGCGTCACCGTCAGCATCGTGCCGCCTTCGCGCACGACATCCATCGCGACGACTTCGTCCTCTTCGCGCAGGCTGATCCCGCGGACGCCGTATGCCGTACGGCCCATGGCGCGCACATCCGTCTCGTCGAACCGGATGGCCATGCCGTCACGCGTGCCGAGGAAGATCTGTTCCTTCCCGTCCGAGAGCTCGACGGCAATGACCGAATCCCCTTCCTCAACGCCCATGGCGATGATGCCACCGGCGCGCGGGTTGCTGAACGCCGAGAGATCCGTCTTCTTGATGACACCCTTGCGCGTGCCCATCACGACGAACTGCTGTCCTTCCACGGTCGGCCATTCCATGACCGCCAGGAGTGCCGCGATCTTCTCGCCTTCCTCCATCGAGACGAGATTGGCGATGGCCTTGCCTTTGCCTCCGGGGCCGACGTCGGGGATCTCGTGCACGCGCAGCCAGTACGCCCGGCCGCGATCCGAGAAAATCATGATGTACGCGTGCGTGGACGCAATGAAGAGGTGACTGACGAAATCCTCCTCACGCGTGCGCATGCCAATGCGGCCCTTGCCGCCCCGGCGTTGCATACGGTAGGTCGAGATCGCCGTGCGCTTGACGTATCCGGTGTTGGTGACGGTGATCGCCATGTCTTCATCGGCGATCAGATCCTCGATCCGGAACTCGCCGGTCTCGTCGATGATCTGGGTACGGCGCTCGTCGGCGAACCGGTCGCGCACGGCCTTGAGCTCGCCCACCACGACCTGCATCAGCAGCTCGTCACTCGAGAGGATTGCGCGCAGCCGCTCGATCGTCTTGAGCACCTCGACCAGCTCGTCGACGATCTTCTGCCGCTCGAGGCCGGTCAACCGCTGGAGCTGCATGTCCAGGATGGCCTGGGATTGCACCTGCGACAGCTTGAACTGCGTCATCAACCCTTCACGGGCCTCTGACGGGCTCTTCGATCCGCGAATCAGCTTGATGACCTCGTCGAGGTGATCGAGCGCGACCTTCAGACCTTCCAGGAGGTGCGCGCGGGCTTCCGCCTTGCGCAACTCGAACTCGGTCCGCCGGCGGACGACCTCGCGACGGAACTCGATGAACTGCTCGACGATCTCGAGCAGCGACAGGATCTTCGGCCGGCCCCCGATGATCGCCAGCATGATGATCCCGAAGGTCGTCTGCAGCTGCGTGTGTTTGTAGAGATTGTTCAGGACGACTTCGGGCACCTCACCGCGGCGGAGCTCGACGACGATCCGCATGCCTTCGCGATCGGACTCGTCGCGGAGATCCGAGATCCCCTCGATCGTCTTCTCGCGGTGCAGCTCGCCGATCTTCTCGAGCAGCCGCTTCTTGTTGACCTGATACGGAATCTCGGTGACGACGATGGAGACCTTGTCGCCCTTCTTGCTTTCTTCGACCTTTGCCTTCGCGCGCATCGTGAGCGAGCCGCGCCCGGTCGTGTAGGCGCTGAAGATACCCGCGCGGCCGACGATGAATCCACCCGTCGGAAAATCGGGTCCGGGGACAGCCTTCAGCAGCGCCCGCAGCCGGGCATCTTTGGTCGCGGTGCGCTGGTCGATGACGCCGACGACGCCGTCGATCACTTCCCGCATGTTGTGAGGCGGGATGTTCGTGGCCATCCCGACGGCGATGCCGGAAGAGCCGTTGACCAGCAGATTCGGATAGGTCGTCGGAAGGACCGTGGGCTCTTCTGTGGTCTCGTCGTAGTTGGGAACGAAGTCGACGGTCTCCTTGTCGAGATCCGTCATCATCGCTTCCGCGGCCGGCTCCGGACGCGCTTCGGTGTAGCGCATCGCCGCGGGCGGATCGTCGTCCACCGAGCCGAAGTTGCCCTGGCCGTCGACCAGGGGATACCGCATGTTGAAATCCTGCGCGAGGCGGACGAGCGTGTCGTAGATCGAGGCGTCGCCGTGCGGGTGATAGTTGCCCATCACTTCGCCGACGATCTTCGCGCACTTGCGATACGCGCGATTCGAGGCGAGCCCCATCGTGCGCATCCCGAACAGCACGCGCCGGTGAGCCGGCTTGAGGCCATCACGCACATCCGGCAGCGCCCGCCCGATGATCACGCTCATCGCGTAATCCATGTACGAGCGCTTCATCTCGTCTTCGATGTTGACGGGGACTCTATTAGCGGCGATGTCGGTCATAGGAGCGGGAACTGTGTCGGTGCCAAAGGTGCCTGGGTGCCTAGGGTGCTAAGGTGCTGGGTTCCAGGGTGCCAGGGTGCGGTAGCAGGGTGCCGCGAGCTGGTCTGAGCAGCACCTTCGCACTTTCGCACCTTGGCACCTTCGCACCTTGGCACCTTGGCACCCTAGGCACCCTCGCACCGTAGGCACCTTTGGCACCCCAGGCACGGATCAGATATCAAGATTCTTCACATCCAGCGCGTTGTCTTCGATGAACTTCCGGCGCGGCTCGACCTGGTCACCCATCAGCGTCGTGAACATCAGGTCGGCGGCCGGGTGATCCTCGGCGGTGACGGCGAGGAGCGTCCGCTTGGCCGGATCCATCGTGGTTTCCCACAGCGTGTCCGGGTTCATCTCGCCGAGGCCTTTGTAGCGGTTGATGTCGAAGCCCTTCTTGCCAGCAGCGACGAAGAACTCGACCAGCTCGTCGATCGAGTCAATCTGCACGTCGGCGTCTTTGCTCTTGGCGCCTTTCGGCATCGAGCTCACGTCCGGCGTCTTCGCTTCGGCCGCGAGCTTCGTCGCGTCGTCGAGCGGCGCGCCGCCGATGGCCGTGTCGTGGGCGGTTGCGCCGCCTTCCTCCTGCTCGGTTGGCGCGGGTCCACCAATCGTCTTGACGATCATCGTCCCCCGAATCCCCTGGACATCCTGGTAGCTCGCCGCCAGCGTCCGGAACTCGCTCGTCGTAACGAAGTCGAGATCGAGGCGATGATGGCGTGCGTAGCCGCCGCTCCGATCCTCGATCACGATGCCGTGTGCCTGATGTTCCTCATCGGGCTGCACGCTGGCACTGCGGGTCGGTGTCGTGAGTGCGTTCGCCAGCGCGTGAACCTTGTCAGCGTCCGCAAAGAAATTCCGGTCGCGGGCGCCGCGGTCGAGCACTTCGAGGACGACGTCGCGGGTGAGCCCCCGGCGCTCGACGATCTGGAGGTACTTGCGGAACGACATCAGCTTCTCGAGCCTGGCCTCGAGATCCTGACCGGTGATCTGTGTGCCGTCGGGCAGCACGAGCACGCGTGACTCGGTCGCGCGACGAATCAGCCACTTCTCCATCTCGCGCTCGTCGCGAATGAAGAATTCGCTGCGGCCGCGCTTGGCCCGGAAGAGCGGCGGCTGCGCGATGTAGACGTAGCCGGCATCCACCAGCTCGCGCATTTGACGATAGAAGAATGTCAACAGCAGCGTGCGGATGTGGGAGCCATCCACGTCCGCGTCCGTCATGATGATGATCCGGTGATAGCGCAGCTTGCCGAGGTCGAAGTCCTCGCTGCCGATCCCGCACCCGAGCGCCGCGATCATCGTCTTGATCTCGTCGCTGCTGAGCATCTTGTCGAAACGCGCCTTCTCGACGTTGAGGATCTTGCCTTTGATTGGCAGAATCGCCTGGAAGCGCCGGTCGCGGCCCTGCTTGGCCGAGCCGCCGGCGGACTCTCCCTCCACAATGTAGAGCTCGCTGAGCGCGGGGTCGCGTTCCTGGCAATCGGCGAGTTTGCCCGGCAGGCTGCTGCTGTCGAGCGCGCCTTTGCGACGAACGAGGTCGCGGGCCTTCCGCGCCGCTTCGCGCGCGCGGGCGGCGTCCACCGCTTTGCTGATGATCCGTCGCGCAACGTTCGGGTTCTCCTCGAGGTAAGCGCCCAGTTTGTCGTTGACGACCGCCTCGACGATCCCTTTGACTTCGGTGTTCCCGAGCTTGGTCTTGGTCTGTCCCTCGAACTGCGGCCGGGGAATCTTGACGCTGATGACCGCCGTCAACCCTTCGCGGATATCGTCACCGCTGATATTCGCGTCTTTGAGATCCTTCGCGAGGTTGTTCTTGCCGGCGTAGAAGTTGATCGTGCGCGTCAGCGCTGACCTGAACCCGGAGAGATGCGTCCCGCCCTCGTGCGTGTTGATGTTGTTGGCGAAGGTGTAGACCGTCTCGGAGTAGCCGTCGTTCCACTGGAGTGCAATCTCGACATCGATTCCTTCGCGCTCGCCGTGCATGAAGATTGGCTTGTCGTTGACCGCCGCTTTGTTCTGGTTCAGGTGCTTGACGAACGAGTTGATGCCCCCTTCGTACAGGAACTTATGGTTCTTCCCGTCACGCTCGTCGTCGATGGTGATCGTGACCCCGCCGTTCAGGAAGGCCAGTTCGCGAAGCCGCTGGGCCAGCGTGTCGAAACTGAAGTCGATCGTTTCGAAGATCTGTGCGTCAGGCTTGAATGTGATCCGCGTGCCGCGCTTCTTCGTCGTGCCCGTGAGCTCGAGCTCGCCGGTGGGGTTGCCGCGTTCGTAGGCCTGCTTGTAGACCTGACCGTTCCGCCAGATCTCGGCGTCGAGCGTTTCCGACAGCGCGTTGACGACTGAGAGACCGACGCCGTGGAGACCGCCGGAGACTTTGTAGCTGTCGTTGTCGAACTTCCCCCCGGCGTGGAGCACCGTCAGCACGACCTCGGCGGCCGACCGGCCGCTGGTGTGCTTATCGACGGGAATGCCGCGGCCGTTGTCCACCACCGTCACGGACTGGTCGATATGCAGGGTCACGCTGATCTGATCGCAGAAGCCCGCGAGCGCCTCGTCGATCGAGTTGTCGACGATTTCGTAGACCAGATGGTGCAGCCCGAGCGGTCCAGTCGACCCGATGTACATGGCGGGTCGCTTGCGGACCGCCTCGAGGCCCTCGAGGACCTTGATTTTGTCCGCACCGTAATCGTCCACGCCTGCGCCGTTCCCGCTGACGTCGGGCGTCGCAGGCTGCGGAGCGGTGGTCGGTTCGGTCTCAGACTCTGGCTGATCGTTCGGTGGTTCTGTGTGAGACATGAATAAAAATGAATCGGGCGATCGTCAATCGAGCCGCGAGATCATCGGCGTTCGTCCGCACGCGATCCGCGGCACGGTCACCGGATTCTCAGACCCTCATCGGCATGATCACGTAGGTGTAGTCGTAACCGTCTGCGCCGATGGGTTTCATGACCGCCTGGCTCATCTCGTCCTTGAACTCGAGCGCTACCGAGTCCGTTTCAACGACAGCCAGGAAGTCGAGCACGTATTGCGCGTTGAAGCAGATCGTGACCGGTGCGGCCGCGTAGTCGACGATCAGCACTTCTTTGGCTTCCCCGAACTCCGGGCTGCTCGACGTGATCTCCACTTTGTTCTTGTCGATCAGGAACTTCACCGCACGCGAGCGCTCGTTCGAAAGCAACGCGACCCGCCGGACGGCGCTGGTCAGCCGATCGCGATCGAACTCGACGCGTTTGTCGTTGCTCTTCGGGATGACCCGTTCGAACGCCGGGAACTGGCCGTCGATCATCCGGGAGATCAGCAGCCGCCCACCGATCTCGAAGAACAGATGGTTCTCGCCACGCTCGTACTGGATGTCACCGTCGCTCTCGGCGAGCAACCGCCCGAGCTCGAGCAGAGTCTTGCGCGGCAGGATGACGCGGACTTCCTCGTCGGCTTTGCCTTTTACCTTCGTCTTGTCACGAGGCACGCTGACGAGCGCCAGCCGGTGTCCGTCGGTCGAAACCAGGCTCATCGATTCGGCTTGCAGGATGAACAACGCGCCGTTGAGGAAATACCGGGTGTCCTCGCCGGTGATCGCGAATTGCGTCTTCGCGACCATCTGTTTCAGCACTTCGCGAGGCAGCGTCGCGCTCACCATGCCCGTTGCTTCAGGAAGTGCCGGAAAGTCTTCGCGTGGCAGCGTCTGCATCCGCGAGTCGAATCGATCGGCCGCGACCTTGACGCCGTTACGATCCTCCTCGATACGGACGTCCGTCTCCGGCAGCGCTTTGATGATCTCGTACAGCTTCTTCGCCGGGAGGGTCAGCGAACCACCCTTCGAGACGGCCGCTGTGCACCGGCTGCGCAGACCCACCTCGAGGTCAGTCGCGAGCAGCTTGACCTCATCGCCTTTCGCTTCGAGCAGCACATTCGCCAGGATCGGAATCGTGTTCTTGCGCTCGACGATTCCCTGGAACAGCTGCAGTTCACGCAAAAGATCGGTCTTGCGGACGACCAACTCCATGGTGGTGATGACCTCGCGGGAAGGCGCCGGCGCGGCGCACGGATCCCTTTACGGATGAGGGAGATCTAAGGAACAAAGAATTATAACAAGAAAGAGGGCCTGTTGAAAACAGTTTTCGGCGCAGTTAATCCTTGCCTTTCTAGGACTTAGCCTGTGCATGCAGCTCAGGTATGGCAGCGGAAATTCAGGACCCCAGTGGTGGAAAAACCCGGTCCCGAGAGCCTCAACAATTCTTCCTCAGCCGAGCCGCGGCCGAGCTGTGGAAAACTGGAGTTCGGCGACGAAATCACCTAGCGAAAAGCCTCCATGAACGTGTTGATAAGGTTGTTGAAATTTCCATCCCGCTGACGCATCTCCTCGATCTTGCGGATGGAGTGGATCACCGTCGAGTGATGTTTTCCGCCGAAGCTCTTTCCAATCTCGGGCAGTGACGCGTTCGTCAGCGACTTGCACAGATACATCGCGATTTGCCGCGGTGTGGCGATGGACTTCGAGTTGTTCCGCGACTTCAGCTCCGCGAGTTTGAGCTGGTAGTAGTCGGAGATGTACTTCTGGATGACCTCGATCGTGACCGCTTTTTCGTCGTGCGGCAGGATGTTGCGCAGCACGTCCTGCGCGAGCGGCAGCGAAATTTCCCTCCCGGTCAGCGACGCGTAGGCAATGAGCCGGATAAGTGATCCCTCGAGCTCCCGGATGTTCGACTTGATCCTCCCCGCAATATAGAGGGCGACGTTGTCGGGGAGCGGAATGCCCTCTGTTTCCGCTTTCTTCTTGAGGATCGCGACCTTCGTCTCGATGTCCGGCGGCTGAATGTCGGCGATGAGGCCCCACTCGAAGCGAGATCGCAGCCGTTCCTCGAGCGACGGGATCTCGTGGGGTGGGCAATCGCTGCTGATCACGATTTGCTTCTGCGAGTCGTAGAGCGCGTTGAACGTGTGGAAGAACTCGTTCTGCGTGCCCTCTTTCCCGGCGATGAACTGAATGTCATCGACGAGCAGGACGTCGACGCTGCGGAACCGTTCGCGGAAGTCGAGAATGCGATCGTAGCGGACGGCGTTGATCATCTCGTTCATGAACCGCTCGGACGAGATGTAGGTGAGCCGCAGGTTTTGCAGATGATTCAGTACGTAGTGCCCGATCGCGTGCATCAGGTGCGTCTTGCCCAGGCCCACGCCGCCGTAGATGAACAGCGGGTTGTATGAGCGTGAAGGTGCTTCCGCGACCGCACGTGATGCGGCGTGCGCGAATTGATTCGAGGGTCCGACGATGAACGTGTCGAAGGAATAACGGGGAGCAAGACCGCCGGGTGCGGAAGGCTCGATCTCGCCAGGCTCCTCAACAACAGGATCCTCGGCGGTTGGGGGTGCTGCCGGCAGTGCATCGTCGGTCAGAAACGCGACGGCGCAGCCACGTCGATCGACTTCCGCGAGGGCCTCGTCGAGTACGCCGGCGTAATGCTTGGTCAGCCAGTCCCGAAACATCACGCTCGGGACGCGGACCTGAAGCTGAGCCCCACCGTCGGTGACGAGCGAGGTGGGCTTGAACCACATGTAGAAACTGTGCCGGTTGACCTTGGTTTCGATGCGGGTCAGAACCTGGTCCCAGATGTTGCCGATCATCGTCCGCGAGCCTGCTGGAACTGTTGAGCTTCTAGGACTTTCGCCCCCGACATGACTTGATTGCACAGGATTTTACGGGTCCGTCACGGCCCACAGACTCTTTTCAGCTCGAAATCTGCGTTTCGCCGGGCTGAAACCGCGATCAGACGGGGCGGCGACTCGCGGAACGCGCGAAAACCGGGGTTTTTCCACATTTTTTTCCACAGTTGTGGAAAACTCGGGCGGGAGACCCTACGGGTATCGCAGGGGACGCGACTGTAACATAGCCCGCAGGGCCTGACAAACCGTCTAGGGTCTCCCCGGCGCATTGACACTACCGCTTGGCGTTCGTTACTATCGAAGTTTCTCTGTAATTACTTCTGAGCAGCAGGGATCTGAGATCATGAAGCGCACGTTCCAGCCCAACCGCCGCCGTCGCCGGCGCACCCATGGTTTTCTCGTGCGCATGAGCACGAAAAACGGACGGCTCGTCCTCAAGCGACGCCGCGCGAAGGGCCGCAAGCGCCTGACCGTGTCGTCGGAAAGCTGACGCGCCCGGCCATCGTTGCTGCGCACGTCCTGCCGTGCGCGACAGCCCACGTGTCAGCCCGCCGATGAAGTCTCAGCGTTTCGGAACAACCCGCCGGGTACGACGGCGGTCTGAATTCCAGCAGGTGTTCAATACCGGATCGCGTGTCCAGGGCCGATTCTTTACCCTGATCATGGCGCCGAACCGTGCTGGCACGACGAGGCTGGGGATAGTCGCGAGCCGCAAGATTGGCGATTCGGTGAGGAGAAATCGAGCTAAGCGGTTGATACGAGAGATCTTCCGGCAGAATGTCCCGCACGACCGCCAGCCCGCCGGTGACCTCGTCGTCATCCCTCGGCGTGAGCTGTTCGACGCCAGGTACCCGAGTCTCCAGGAGGACTTCGTAGCTGCGTTCCGGCGTTGCTCGGCGCGGCTGTCATCCCATGTCCGCTGATTTCTGCGCCGCATCGCCCGCGCCATCGCGGCTGTCGCCGCAGCAACACGCCGCCCTCGGTCTTCTGAAGGCCTACAAGTACCTTTTGTCACCGTTATTTGCGGGATCCTGTCGGTTCCTGCCGTCCTGCTCGGATTACGCGAGAGAGGCAGTCCTGCTTCACGGCGCGGTGAAAGGCTCGTGGCTGGCGATCAGGCGGCTTTCCCGCTGCCATCCGCTGGGATCGAGCGGCTTCGATCCGGTGCCACGGCCCGCGCGCCGCGGCTGAGTACATGGAAAAACGCGTTCTCCTCGCGGTCGCTCTGTCTTTCATCGTGCTGTACGGCTATCAGGCGTTGTTTCCGCCGCCGAAGCCGTCACCCGCTGGCCCATCGTCGAATGCGCCGGCAGCTTCGGCCAGCCCGTCCGCTCAGGCCGGCGAGTCGAAACCGGCACTGCCAAGCACTCCCTCGATCGCAGAAGCGCCGGCCGAGCCGCAGCCCGCGGCGCTGGTCGGCGATTCAGCCGAGCGCGACATCGTGGTCGACAATCCGGCCGTGCATGCCGTCTTCACGACGCGGGGGGCGGTGCTCAAGAGTTGGACCTTGAAGCGATACAAGGACACCGCGGGCGCTCCCCTCGATCTCGTTCCCCAGATCGTCAAAGGTGCGGCGAAGCCGTTCTCGCTGGTGACGGAAGACGGCCCCGTTTCGACGACGATGAGGACGGCGCTGTTCAAACCGAGTGCGGACGCGCTGAACGTGACGTCTGGCGCACAGACGCTGTCGTTCGAATATCGCGATGCCGCCGGGCTTTCGGTTCGAAAGGACTTCACCTTCCAGGCCGACCAGCCGTACATCGTGGGCTTCACGGCCAGCGTGACGCACAACGGAACGGCGCTGAATCCAACCGTCCACTGGGGTCCGGCGCTGGGCAACGGCGTCATCGAGCGCAGCGGCACGTACAATCCGCCGCCGCAGCCGCTGTTCTACAAGGACGGCACCGTCACCCGCCTCAAACCGAACAAGATTCAGGGTCATCCTGTCGAGGAAGGCACGTTCGGTTTTGCCGGCGTCGACGATCACTACTTCCTCACGGCATCGGTTGATTCGGCACAGGCGCAACACATCGAGTATCTGCCGGTGTCGGTGCCGATCGAGGGATCGGAGACCGGCGCGAACTTCGTGGCGTGGTCCGCGCGCTTCGCCTCCCCGCCGCAAGACGCCCGGTACTTCGCCGGGCCCAAAGACTTCGACGTGCTCGCCGCGATCGATCACAATCTCGTCCGCGCGATCGACTTCGGCATGTTCTCGTGGCTCGTGGTCCCGCTGCTGCGTGCGCTCAAGTGGATCAACGGCTATCTCGGGAACTATGGCTGGTCGATCATCGCGCTGACCGTGCTCATCAACCTCGTGATGTTCCCCTTGCGCCACAAGAGCGTCGTCTCGATGCGCAAGATGCAGGAAGTGCAGCCCGAGGTGAAGGCCATCCAGGATCGCTACGCGAAGCTGAAGATGAGCGATCCGGCGCGGCAGAAGATGAACGTCGAGCTCATGAATCTGTACCGGGAGCGCGGCGTGAACCCGGCGAGCGGCTGCGTGCCGATGCTGCTCACGCTTCCCGTGCTCTTCGCGTTTTACGCGATGCTGTCGGTGGCGATTGAATTGCGTGGGGCGCCGTTCATCGGCTGGATCAAAGATCTCTCGATCCACGATCCGCTGTACGTGACGCCGGTCATCATGGGACTGACGATGCTGGTCCAGCAGAAGATGACGCCGACGTCGGCGGATCCGGTCCAGCAGAAGATGATGATGTTCATGCCGCTCGTCTTCACGTCGATGTTCGTCCTGGCGCCGAGCGGCCTGGTGCTCTATTGGACCGTCAGCAACCTCTGGGCGATCGGTCAGCAGGCGCTGACGAACAAGCTCATCGGACCGTCGACGGCGCGGGCCCCAAGACCTGCGGCCGAACGCCGAGTGAAGAGCGCCGGCTCAGGCCGAACCGAGCAGGCGGGCAAGGAGCGCAAGTGATGGACCTCCAGGTACGCGTTCGCGATTTCGTGCAGCAGACCCTGACCGCGATGGGCCTTCCGCTCGATATCGCGATCACGGAGGACACCGACAGCGTCCGAATCGAGCTGTCCGGTGACGGAGGCGAACATCTGCTCCGCCGCAGGGGCGAGGCGCTCGACGCGCTGCAGCACGTCGTGAACACCGCGTTCCGTCGTCAGCTCAACGACGATCGATCGTTTGTGGTCGACTGTCTCGGTTATCGCAAGGCCAAGGACGCCGAGCTCAAGCAGATGGCGCGATTTATGATGGAACGGGCGAAATCGAGCGGTACCCCGCAGGAAATGGGCCCGCTCAACCCGTACGCCCGGCGGCTCGTGCACCTCACCGTTGCCGAGGATCCGCAAATGGCGTCCGAGAGCATCGGCGACGCGTTCCTGAAGACGGTGATCATTTCCGTGCGGCGGTGAAGCGTCAGGCAGGTAACGGAGTTCCAGAAGTCGGAGGAGATCGAAGGCGACGGGATCTTTTACACGGAGAACTCAGAGATACTCGTCCAGAAAAAGGCCGAGGAGTAATGCTCAAGGAAAGGCTAGTCTGGGCGAATGCGCCCGGCGCGTTTCTTTGAGGTTCGAGCAACTCCGCTATCTCCGTTGTCAGAAGATCTCCGCGTCCTCCGAATGCTCCGCCCTGCACACTCCGCTCCGAACGCTCCGCTCCGCAACTCTGGATCGATGTTCTCCCTCGACGACACCATCGTCGCGATTGCCACGCCGCCTGGCCGCGGCGGCATCGGCATCGTACGAGTCAGCGGTCCTGACGCGTCGCGTATCGCGGAGGCCCTGACCAATCGCCGAGAGCCGCTTCAGCCGCGTCACGCAACAGTGAGTTGCATCCACGCCGCTGGTGGCACTTCGGATCAGGTCGTCCTCACCTGTTTCCCGTCACCCCACTCCTACACCGGCGACGATGTCGTCGAGATCAGCGCGCACGGAAGCCCGGTGCTGCTCCAGTCGATCGTGGCTGCGGCAATGGCGGAGGGGGCGCGCCTCGCGGAACCGGGAGAGTTCACCCTGCGCGCATTCGTCAGGGGAAAAATCGATCTCGTTCAGGCTGAGGCCGTCGCGGATCTCATCGAAGCTGTGACGCCGCTCCAGGCGCGCGCGGCGTTCGATCAACTCGAAGGGACGCTGACGGGACGAATCAGGGAGATCGATGCGGAGCTCTTCGATCTGACCGCGCGGCTCGAGGCCTCACTGGACTTTCCCGACGAGGGCTATCACTTCATCGAACCGCATGCGACGGTCTCGGCGCTCGACGGGATCATTGCGCGGCTGACGGCGCTGGTCGACAGCGCGGCGCGCGGCCGGCTGATCCGCGAAGGGCTGCAGGTCACGATCACGGGAAGGCCGAACACGGGCAAGTCAAGCCTGTTCAACCAGCTTGCCGGCGCCGGCCGCGCCATCGTCACCGAAGTTCCAGGCACGACGCGCGACCTGCTCACGGAAACGATCGACGTGCAAGGCATCCCGATGACGCTCGTCGATACCGCGGGCGTGCGCGGAACGTCAGCGGACCCGATCGAGGCGGAAGGAATCGCGCGGGCCGTCGCGTCGCGTGACGTGGCGTCGCTGGTGGTGCTGGTGCTCGATCGCTCGAGCGTGCTCACGCCAGACGATCGCACGCTGATCGCGCAAACCGCGACGAAGCGCCGTGTGGTCGTGAGCAACAAGATCGATTTGCCGCCGGCGGCATGGAATGGAGCGCTCGACGGCGTTCCGCTCGTCCCGGTGTCGGCGGTCACCGGCGAAGGCATCGAAGACCTTCGCGGCGCGCTTGCGTCTGCGCTCGTCGATCGCGAACCGCAGCGCGATGTCGCGGCTGTGACCAACCTGCGTCACGTCGATCTGCTCGAACGCGCGCGGGCAGCGCTCCTGGACGCGCGCCGTGCGGCAGTTGCGGAAACGCCCGAAGAGTTCGTGCTCGCCGATGTGGGCGAAGCGCGAGCGCGTCTCGAGGAAGTGACCGGCGCCCGGACGTCGGAGGACGTGCTGCGCACGATCTTCCAGAGGTTTTGCATCGGAAAGTAATTGGTAGTGGAGAGAACACTCCAGCGGTTCGACGTGATCGTGATCGGCGCCGGGCACGCCGGCGTGGAGGCGGCTTGGGCCGCGGCGCGCATGGGCCGACGCGTGGCGATCTGCACGCTCTCGAACGGCACTATCGCGCACATGCCGTGCAATCCGGCCATCGGTGGCACCGCGAAGGGGCATCTCGTCAGGGAAATCGATGCGCTCGGCGGATTGATGGGCCAGGCAATCGACGCGACCGGCCTTCAGTTCAAGCTGCTGAATCGCAGCCGAGGACCGGCGGTGTGGTCGCCGCGAGCCCAGGCAGACAAGCGGCGCTACAGCGAATGGGTCGCCTCCGCCCTTGCCGCGGAGGGCGGCGTCGACTGGATCATCGGCAAAGCAGGCCGCATTCTCACGGAATCTGGCCGCATCACCGGTCTCGAGCTCGAAAGCGGTGAGCAGTTCGGTTGCGAAGCACTCGTCGTGACAACGGGCACGTTTCTCAACGGTCTCGTCCACGTCGGTCCCGAGCAGCGGCCGTCAGGCCGAGCCGGTGAACCGCCGTCACACGCGCTGGCGGAGTCACTCAAGTCATTCGGATTCCGCTGGGGTCGATTGAAGACCGGCACTCCGCCCCGCCTCGATCGCAAGAGCATCGATTTCTCGCAGTTCGAGCCGCAACACGGGGACGATCCACCCGTTCCGTTTTCGTTCCTGTCCGACGGTATCGAGCGCGATCAGATCCTGTGCTATTACCTCCACACGACAGCCGTCGTACACGATCTCGTCCGCGCGCACATCGGGCAGTCTCCGCTCTTCAACGGCCAGATCAAAGGGATCGGTCCGCGCTATTGTCCGTCGCTCGAGGACAAGGTGATGCGGTTCCCCGATCGGGAGCGTCATCAGCTCTTTCTCGAGCCCGAAGGGCTCGACGTCGACGAGATCTACATCAACGGCTATTCGATGAGCCTCCCCGCCAACGTGCAGGAGCGATTGATCCACGCGCTTCCAGGTCTCGAAGACGCAGTCATGCTGCGACCTGGCTACGCAGTGGAATACGACTTCATCCAGCCGACGGAACTCGATGCCACGCTGCAGACCAAGCGGATTGAGGGGTTGTACCTCGCCGGTCAGATCAACGGCACCTCGGGGTACGAGGAAGCCGCCGCGCAGGGGCTGGTCGCGGGCGCCAACGCCGCACGGCAAGTCACACGCGCCGGCGCGCTCCGCCTCGGTCGAGAGGACAGTTACATCGGCACGCTCGTCGATGACCTCACGACGAAGGGCTGCCTCGAACCGTACCGGATGTTCACCTCTCGAGCCGAGCACCGGTTGCTGCTCCGCATCGACAACGCGGATCTTCGTCTGACGCCCCGAGGCCGCGAGATCGGGCTGGTGGATGACGAGCGATGGTCGCGGTTCGAGAGACGACGCGATCGGTTCGCGCGCAACCGCGACGTGATCAATCGAACCACGGTCACGCTGGGGTCCGGTCAACGCGCGCCGGCACCACGCGCGTTGAAGCAACCCGAGGTCTCGCTCGAGCGGCTGGTGTCCGGTGGTCAGGTGTCGATCGCCGTCGACGCGCGCGATCGGATGATCGATCTGGCGAGCCTCGAAACCGAGTTCAAGTACGAGGGATATCTCCGGCGGCAGCTGGCGTCGATCGAGCGCCAGCGGCGCCAGGAAACGCGCGCCATCCCGCCAGACTTCCGCTTCGAGGGGGTCCCGGGGCTCTCACGAGAGATGGTTCAACGGCTCACCGAAGTGCGACCGGCCACGCTCGCCCAAGCGTCACGGATTCCGGGCGTCACTCCCGCGGCGATCGCGATCGTTCTCGGCCAACTCGAACGGCTGCACGAGGCGCGCCGCGTCTGATAGGCTTCGCGCGTGGCCCCGCGCGACTTCCGCACCCGTCTGTCACGTCGTGCCGCTCGCGCCGGCGTTTTCCTCCCCGAGGACCTGACCGCCGGCTTGACCAGCTACTACGAACTGCTCTCCCGCTGGAATCAGAAGATCAACCTGACGTCGCTGTCGGATCCGGATGAAGCGATCGACCGGCTGCTGCTCGAGCCACTCCTCGCCGCGCGGCTCCTGCCCTCACCCACGAGCCGGGTCCTGGATGTCGGGTCGGGGGGCGGCTCCCCAGCTATCCCCCTCAAGCTTGCAGCGCCCGGCATCACGTTGACGATGGTGGAGGTGAAAGCGCGGAAGTCGGCGTTTCTCCGGGAGGCGAGTCGCCGACTGGCTCTGGATCGCACGCAGGTCGAGACGGCCCGCTACGAGGAGCTGCTGGCCCGGCCGGAGCTGCACGAGACCTACGATGTCGTGTCGCTGCGTGCCGTCCGAGTGGAGTCGAAGGTCTTGCTGACGCTTCAGGCGTTCCTGGCGCCACGCGGCATCGTGATGCTCTTCCGCGGTCCTAGTGGCCCGGAGGTTCCGCCGATGCTGGTCCCGCCCCTCGAGTGGACGTCCACTTCTCCACTGCTGGAGTCGCTCCGTAGCCGGCTGACGATCCTGACCAAGCGCCCGGTCGGCCGGTACGTCGACGTTCCACGTGGAACGTTGGCACACTAGGGTGCTCAGCGCAGCCCAAGGCAAAAATGAACTGTGCACTCCTCTGAGACCGGGCGAGAAACCCTCCAGTGAATCCCATCGCCCTGTTCCCTACGCTGACCGAGCACTCGGGCGGCCGGCATATCGATATTCCGCGACAAGGGCAGCACTAGCGCCGCGCGCACCGAGGAGGCCCGTGCGCTCCCCAAAAACCTGGCGAGAATTCTGACTGAACCGCAACGCCCTGCCCACGATCCTGACCGAGCGCCCGGAGGGTCCCGATACTCGCCAAAGCTGCGCACTCGGGCGCCGAGCCCGCGGGACGCTCTTCCTCGACGAGATCGCGCGTTCACGGGGGCGCACGATCGACGCACGCGCGTCGTCGAGCTCGCTTGCCGTTGCGGACGGCTTCCGTAAGGCAGGTTGGGCAGGTTGGGCAGGTCGGGCAGGTTGGGCAGGTCGGGCAGGTCGGGCAGGTCGGGCAGGAAGGGCAGGTCGGGCAGGGAGGGCAGGGAGAGCAGGGAGGGCAGGGTCCGGATCGACGTTGGTCGCCGCGAACGGTCAAAGACGACCGGCGCACGACCCCAGATACCAGGCGAGAGTCAGTCATTGCTGAATCCCAACGCCTGCACACGATCCCTCAACGGAGGGCCTCCGCACGGCCGGCGTGTCGACTCAACGCCCGACGCAACAGGCGCCGACCACTGCTGGTAGGCCGTGCGCTCCTTAGAGACCCCCGGAGTTCTCGGTGAATCCCAATGAAATGCTTCGCTATCCTGACCGAGCGCCCGAGAGGGCGGGGTCTCGACATGCACGCCAAAGTTGCCCGCCAGGGGCGCCAAGCGCGGGTCGCAAGGCAACCTGCGCGACCCTGGACACCAGGCGGGAAACCCTCGGTGAATCCCACACCCTGCTCAGGCTCCCTGACGAAGTGCCCCTGCGCGGCCGGCGTGTCGATATTCCAACCGCAGGCGACAGTGCGCCGAGCCTGCCGAAAACAGACGTGCGCGGTCCCAGAGACCCGCGAGAATCTTGGGAATCCCACTGATCGTGAGAGCTGTTCCACGTGGAACAGCCAACGGGATCGGTTCTGGACAAACGAGTTGTCAACCAGGACAGGTGGTGGAGGGCTGCAGCTGGAGGGCCTCCGGCAGGCCAGCTCCTCAGGGGCCGGTACACGCGAGAAACCCAGGAGACACAGGTCTCTTCACGCCAGGCTCTCCCCCGTTCATGCACCCAGCTAAGTTACTGCGGATAAGCTATTTAAGCGAAATCTTGACCGAAAGAACAGGTGGTGAAGCGAATGCTGAGGTTGGCCCGCCTGCGGCCCGGACTTCAAGCGTTCCACGTGGAACGGATTGACCATCCTGAAGCTCGGACAGTATCCTGCAGGGCGGTAATCAGCTCGGATAAGTAACGCATTAGGCTGAAAGCCCAATATGGCGCGCATTATCGCCGTCGCCAACCAGAAAGGCGGCGTCGGCAAGACCACCACTGCGATCAACTTCGGTACGGCTCTCGCGCTCGCCAATCAGCGAGTGCTGCTCGTCGATGCCGACCCGCAGGCGAATCTCTCGAGCGGCGTCGGCCTCAAAGGGCAGGTCGCGTCCGGCGGCACGATCTACCAGGCGATCACCGGCGACACACCGGACCCGCGCGCGTTTCTCCTCGAGACGCGCGTCAAGGGGATGTCGCTGGTCCCCGCGGACCGGAATCTCACGGGCGCCGAAGTGGAGCTCGTCTCGCTGCCCGATCGTGAGCGGCGACTCCGCGTCGTCCTCGATCGGTTGCGCGACGACTTCGACTACGTGCTGATCGACACGCCGCCGTCGCTCGGCCTGCTGACGCTCAATGCGCTGGTCGCCGCGGACGGCGTTGTGATTCCGCTCAACTGCGAGTACTTCGCGCTCGAAGGCCTCGCCGATCTCGTAGCCACGCTTCGCCGCGTGCGAGCGACCCTCAACCCGGACCTCGACATCGCCGGCGTCCTCATGACGATGTACGACGACCGCACCAATCTCGGCCAGCAGGTCGCGCGTGACATCCGGGCGTTCTTCCAGGAACGCGTGTTCACGACCGTGATCCCGCGCAACATCCGGCTCGGCGAAGCACCGAGTCATGGCTTGCCCGCGATTCTCTACGACGTGAAGTCACGCGGAGCCGAGGCCTACCTCGCACTCGCGAAGGAATTCCTCGCGCGCGGCAATGACGCCGGCAGCGAAACGGAGCAACATCATGGCTGACAAGCGTCCGGCGCTCGGCCGCGGCCTGAGCGCGCTCATCCCCGACACCCCCGTCGTGTCCGATCGCCCGTTGGAAGTCGACAGCGATCTGCTGCGGCCGAACAAGTTCCAGCCGCGGACGCACGTCGACGACGCAAAGATCGATGACCTCGCGCGCTCGATTCGCGACAACGGCGTCATCCAGCCGATCGTCGTGCGCAAAGTGGATGGTGGGTACGAGATCATCGCTGGCGAGCGCCGTTGGCGCGCAGCTCAACGCGCGGGTCTTCTGAAGGTACCGGTCGTCGTGCGAGACATACCCGACGAGCGCCTTCTCGCCGCCGCGCTGATCGAGAACCTGCAGCGGGAAGATCTCAATCCCATCGAAGAGGCACTCGCGTATCGCCGCCTGGCCGACGAGTTCCAGTTCACGCAGGATCAGATCGCGGATTCGGTGGGCAAGGACCGTTCGTCGATCGCGAACATCGTCCGGCTGTTGAGGCTGCCGCGCGAGATCCGCGAGAACGTGTCGGCGGGGACGCTGTCGATGGGACACGCCCGGGCGATTCTTGCGCTGCCCGACGAACAGACGCAGCTCCGCGTCTCGCGCGACGTCGTCGCCCGACAGCTGTCGGTGCGCGAGACCGAGATCCTCATCAGGAAAGCCACCGAGCCAGCGCCGCGTCCCGTGGAAACACCGAAGGACGTGCACACGCGCGCGGCCGAGGAGAAACTGCGGTTTTCGCTGGGGACGCGCGTCCGGATCGTACGCAAGCGGCGAGGCGGCCGCGTCGAGATCGAGTTCGCTTCGGAAGACGAACTGCAGCGGATCTACGAACTGCTGACGGAGCGCAGCTGACGATCGAGGACGGTTTCAGGAAGAGACGAGACGATGAAAAAGCTGACCGACTATTCGGCCTGCGCTGGTTGAGCGAGTAAGCTCGCGGCCGGTGAGCTCGCCCAGGTGCTGGGCGATTTGCCCGTGAACGACGACCACCGCGTCCTCGTGGACTACCGGACCGCGGACGATGCCGGTGTGTACAGCCTCGATGCCGGCCGCGCGCTCGTGCAGACCGTCGACTTCTTCACGCCCATCGTCGACGACCCGTACGTGTACGGTCAGATTGCCGCGGCGAATTCGTTGAGCGATGTCTACGCGATGGGAGGCCGTCCGTTGACGGCGCTGGCGATCGCGTGCTTTCCGGAGGAGCTCGACGCCGCCGTCCTTAAAGCGATCTTTGCGGGAGGCCTCGACAAGCTCCGTGAGGCGCACGTGGCGCTGCTCGGCGGACACACGGTCAAGGATCAGGAGGTCAAGTTCGGCTACTCCGTGACGGGAGAGGTCGACCCCGTTCGCATCTGGTCGAACGCCGGCGCGCGCGCGGGAGATGTGCTGATCCTCACCAAACCCCTGGGCACAGGGATCGTGTCGACGGCGCTCAAATACGGCCGCGCGCCCGAGGCGCTGATCAGCGCTGCCATCAGGTCGATGGTGACGCTCAACAAGGCGGCCGCCGAGGCGCTCGAACAGATCGGCGAGTCCGTGCATGCGTGCACGGACATCACCGGGTTCGGGCTCATCGGTCACGGATCGGAGATGGCGGCTGCCAGCGGATGCACCCTGGCAATCGATGTGGAGGCCGTTCCGTTGCTGCCCGAAGTGGAAGGGCTCGTGGCCGGCAATATTCCAGGCGGGGGGCGAACGAACGCCCGGTATTTCGGGACCGGCGTCAGGATGGAGCGTGAGATCCCGTCCGAAATTCTGAGTCTGCTGCACGACCCGCAAACGTCCGGCGGGCTCCTGGCCAGCGTTCATCCCGATCACGCTGGCGCCGCCGAATCTGCGCTCGCAGCAGCCGGCGTTGCCGCCGCCCGAATCGGCGCGGTGCTCCTCCCGTCGTCCGCTCGCGTGATCCTTCGCTGACGGGCTCTCTACTCCGACCCCCAAGCCCCGAGCCCCGAGCCCCGAGCCCTAAGCCCCAAGCCCTGAGCCCAAGCCCTGAGGACCGAGCGCCGAGGACCGAGCGCCGAGGACCAAGCGCCGAGGACCAAGCGCCGAGGATAGATCTATCCAACCGGCGATCTGTTTTCACGGCGACGCAGATCGTGCCTTCCCACGCACCTTGGCACGCTGGCTCCGACACTTGACACCTTGGCTCCCTTGACCCATTGGCACCCTGCACCATGGGCACCGGCGAAGGAACCTCAAGCTTGGCAGCTTTGCGCGATGAATGGTATAAATTGACGTTTTGTGTGGTCGCCGAAATGGCGGCCTGAACGTCCCGCGCGTCGGAGGCCTCTTGCTCCCGGATCTCTCAGTACTCTGGGTCATCTTTTTCGTGCTCCTGCTGACCGTCGTGCTCGACCGCCTGTTGTTCAAGCCGGTCCAGCGCGTGATGGCGCAGCGCGAGGCTGCGATTCGCTCGGCGCGCGAGCTCGCCGAACAGTCAGCCCTGCGGGCCAAGACCGCGGCGGCAGAGTTCGCCGAGAAGACGGGCGCGGCGAGGGCGGAGATCTACAAGCAGATGGACGAGATGCGGCGCGAAGCGCTCAACGCGCGCGCGCAGATTCTCGCGGATACACGGGCGGAAGCCGAGGCGGAGATCGCATCGGCCGGAGCAAAGCTGCAGGCGTCGGTCGACGAGGCCCGCCAGCGTCTCGCGGCGGATGCAGAAGTGCTCGGCGCAGCCGCAGCCGAGCGAGTTCTGGGCCGCAAGGCCTCCTGAACCTCACGGATTCCCGGGCTGATCAACCTGAAGATGCGATTCGACTGCAACAGTCAGGCTCTCCTTCCGCGAGCACGCGCGCGCCGTGTGCGGGCGCTGCTGCTCGCCGTCTTCGTTGCGGCCGCTGTCTCGAGCTGGCGGCCGACGGTCTACGCGACGGGCGCGTCGTGGCAGCACCCGGAACAAGCTCACACGGAAAAGGCCGCCGAAGGACAGCACGGTGAAGCCGAGGCCGAGGGGGGTTGGCTGCAGGTCATCGCGAAGATCTTCAACTTTGCCCTCCTCGCCGGCATCCTGGCCTATTACCTCAAGACGCCGATTCAGACGCATCTCGCGTCACGGGGGACGCAGATCCGGCAGGACCTGGTGAGCGCCGCCGAGTTGCGCGCAACCGCCGAAGCGCAGCTCGCCGAGATCGAATCCAAGCTCAAGACGCTGCCCGCCGAACTCGAGGCCCTTCGCCTGCAGGGCGGCGAAGACGTCCGTGCCGAACGGGCGCGGATCGAACAGGCCGCATCGACTGAACGCCAGCGCCTGCTCGACCAGACACGGCGCGACATCGACATGCGTCTCCGCATCGCGCGGCGGCAATTGCTCGAGCTCGCCGCGCAACTGTCGGTCGACGTCGCAAAGACGCGAATTGCCCGGACGATCACCCCCGAGGATCAGCTGCGGCTCGTCGATCGGTATGCCACGCAGCTTCGGGAGGCCGGACGATGACGAGCGGAACTGCGGCGGGCAGATACGCACGCGCGCTTTTCGACGTCGCCCGTCAGGAGCAGGGAGATGTCGAAGCGATCGATCGTCAGCTCGCTGACTTCATGCGCGTCCTGACGACCAACGACACACTGTTGCGCGCGTTGACGAATCCTGCGGTCGCGATCGGGAAAAAGCGCGGCGTGGTGGACGCGCTGCTTTCACACGCGCCGGGCATGTCCCCGATCCTCATGAAGACGATCCGGATGCTGGCCGATCGCGATCGGCTCGCACTGCTGCCGCAGATCGCGTCGGCATACGATGCGCGGCTGATGGATCACCGGCGCGTCGTTCGCGCCCAGGTCATCACCGCAATGGAGCTTCCCCCAGATCGGATCGCCTCGCTCAAAGATGGACTGGCGCGCGCGACAGGACGTGAGGTTCAGCTCGCCACACGCGTGGATTCGTCGATCATCGGTGGCGCGATCGCCCAGATTGGCAGCACGGTTTTCGATGGCAGCGTCACGCGTCAGCTGGAGAAACTCAAGGACACGTTGATCGCGGGAGCGGAGTAACGACCGCACCCGAACTCGAATGGATACGCCGGCCGCATCGAACTCGGGGCCGGACAGGACGAAGATGGACATCAAAGCTGAAGAGATTTCCAAGATCATCCGCGACCAGATCGGCAGTTTTGCGGTCGACGTGGACGTGGCCGAAGTGGGCACGGTCGTCTCGGTTGGAGACGGGATCGCGCGTGTGCACGGCGTCGAGAAGACCATGGCCGGGGAGATGCTGGAGTTTCCGCACGGGGTGTTCGGCATCGCGCTGAACCTCGAAGAGGAGAGTGTCGGCGCGGTGCTCCTCGGCGACTACATGGAGATCAAGGAAGGGGACACGGTCAAGCGGACCCAGCGGATCATCTCCGTCCCGGTCGGTGAGGAGATGGTCGGCCGCGTGGTCAACGCGCTCGGCCAGCCCGTGGACGGGAAGGGCCCCATTGTCGCCAAGCAGTTCCGCGAAATCGAGCGCCTCGCTCCCGGCGTGGTCGATCGGAGCCCGGTCAAGGAGCCGCTGCAGACCGGCCTCAAGGCGATCGATGCGATGGTGCCCATCGGCCGCGGCCAGCGCGAGCTGATCATCGGCGACCGTCAGACCGGCAAGACCGCCGTAGCCGTCGACGCGATCATCAATCAGCGCGGCCAGAACGTCATCTGCATTTACAACGCGATCGGGCAGAAACAGTCGACGATCGCGCAGGTCGTGAAGACGCTCGAAGAAGCCGGCGCGATGGACTACAGCATCGTCGTCGCGGCGGCCGCCTCGGATCCTGCGCCGCTCCTCTACATCAGCCCGTACTCGGCCTGCACGATGGGCGAGTACTTCCGCGACAACGGCGGTCACGCGTTGTGCGTCTACGACGACCTCTCGAAGCACGCGCAGGCGTATCGTGAGATCTCGCTGCTGCTGCGGCGGCCGCCGGGCCGCGAGGCCTACCCCGGCGACGTCTTCTACCTGCACTCGCGCCTGCTGGAGCGGGCGGCCAAGCTGCGAAAGGAGCTTGGCGGCGGCTCGCTCACGGCGCTGCCGATCATCGAGACGCAGGCCGGCGACCTCTCCGCCTACATTCCGACGAACGTCATCTCGATCACCGACGGTCAGATCTTCCTCGAGAGCGATCTGTTCCACCAGGGCGTGCGGCCGGCGATCAACGTCGGCAATTCCGTCTCGCGCGTCGGCGGATCGGCGCAGGTCAAGGCCATGCGGCAGGTCGCGGGTTCGCTCCGCCTCGATCTCGCGCAGTACCGCGAGCTCGCCGCGTTCGCGCAGTTCGGGAGCGATCTCGACAAGGCGACGCTGAACCAGCTCAATCGCGGCCGCCGGCTGGTCGAGGTCTTGAAACAGCCGCAGTATCAGCCGCTGCCGGTCGAGAAGCAGGTCATCATCATTTTTGCCGCGAACAACGGCTATCTCGACACGGTGCCGGTCGAATCGGTGCGCGAGTACGAGGGCGAGTTGTTCAAGTTCCTCGATCAGCGCCGGCCGCAGCTGCTGGCCGCGGCGGCGGAGAAGAAGCAGCTCGACGATCAGATCCGCGCCGACCTCGATCAGTCGTTGAAGGAATTCGGTCAGACGTTCGCGGCGCGCAAGACTGCAGCAGCGTAGGGCATGCCTTCACTTCTCGACATCCGGCGGCGGATCCGCGCGGTCAAGTCGACGCAGCAGATCACGAAGGCGATGAAGATGGTCGCCGCGTCGAAGCTCCGCCGCGCGCAGGAGCGGATTCAGCAGGCGCGTCCGTTCGCAATCCAGATGCAGCGCGTGCTCAACAGCCTCGCGACCCGCGTGGATCCTGGCGCCCATCCGCTTCTCGACGAACGCCGGACGCCCCGAGCCAACGGACGGGCGTTGCTCGTCCTCATTACCGCCGATCGCGGGCTGTGCGGGAGCTTCAACACGAACGTCATCAAGTCGGCAGCGACGTTCATCACCGAGAGTGCCGATCGTCAGGTGGCACTCGGCCTCGTCGGCCGCCGCGGGCGCGACTACTTCGCGCGGCGCGGCTTCGAGATCCGTTACGAGCAGATCAACCTCTTCGCGACGTTGCGCTACGACGATGCGCAGAGCATCGCGAGCGCGGCGATCGAGGCATTCGTCGGCGGTGAAGTCGACAGCGTCTACCTCGCCTACAACGAGTTCAAATCGGTACTGCAGCAGCGCGTCGTCGTGGAACCGCTGCTGCCGATTCCGCGGATGACGTTCGAAGGACAGTCGGACAACGCTGCGGCCAGAGTCGATTACCTGTACGAGCCGGATCCGACGCAGCTCTTCGATCACCTGATCCCAAACCACGTGGAGATTCAGGTGTATCGAGCGCTGCTCGAGTCGAACGCGGCCTTTTTCGCGGCGCAGATGACGGCGATGGATGCCGCCACGCGCAACTCGGGCGAGATGATCGATCAGCTGACGCTGTACATGAACAAGGTGCGTCAGGCGGCGATTACGCGCGAGATCATCGAGGTGGTCAGCGGCGCGGAAGCGCTGTAGTCGGCAGTCGGTAGTCGGGAGTCGGCAGTCGCAGTCGGCAGTCAGTCGGGAGTCGGCAGTCAGTCGGAAGTCGCCAGTCGGTCGGGAGTCGGCAGTCAGTCGGGAGTCGCCAGTCAGTCGGAGGTCGGCTTTCGCCGACGGATGGTAAATGGCAAAGGGCGAATGGCAAATGGGGCCTGAAAGGGCCCCCGCTTGATGCCACTGAAAACACGCTGTCGCTGCTAGCCAGCGGCACGAGCGAGCCCCAGCGAGCGCGAATGCGCGAGCTGCCGTGTCTGGGGGTGGGGCCCCAGACACATTGAGATATGAGTGCTGGCAAAGCTAAGAGAAGAAAACAAGACACATGGCCACTGCAATAGCGGATCAGAAAATTGGCAAGGTCGTCCAGGTCATTGGGCCGGTCGTCGACATCGAGTTCGAAGGGGGGCACCTGCCGTCGATTTACAACGCCGTGCGAATCACGGGTCAAGGGACGCAAGCGATCGACGTCATCGCGGAAGTCGAGCAGCATCTCGGTGAAAACCGTGTGCGCACCGTCGCGATGAAGCCGACCGATGGCATGCAGCGGGGCATGACAGCGCTGGACACTGGCGGGCCAATCACGATGCCGGTCGGTTCCGCGACGCTCGGCCGCGTGATGAACGTGCTCGGTGAGCCGGTGGATTTCCCCGATCGTCCGATCAACGCCAGCGAGCACTGGTCGATCCACCGCGCCGCGCCCTCCCTCGAGGATCAGTCGACCGAGCTGCAGATGTTCGAGACCGGCATCAAGGTCATCGATCTGCTCGAGCCGTATCTGCGCGGCGGCAAGATCGGCCTCTTCGGCGGCGCCGGCGTCGGTAAGACCGTCATTATCCAGGAGCTGATTCACAACGTCGCGATGAAGCACGGCGGCGTGTCGGTGTTCGCCGGCGTCGGCGAGCGGACGCGCGAGGGCAACGACCTGTGGCTCGAGTTCCAGGAGAGCGGCGTCATCAACATGGAGCACATGGAGAAGTCGCGCGCCGCGCTGGTCTACGGCCAGATGACGGAACCGCCAGGTGCGCGCCTGCGGGTCGCGCTGAGCGGCCTCACCGTCGCCGAGTACTTCCGTGACGCCGAGAACAAGGACGTGCTCCTGTTCATCGACAACATCTTCCGCTTCACGCAGGCCGGATCGGAAGTGTCGGCGCTCCTCGGCCGCATGCCGTCGGCGGTCGGTTACCAGCCGACGCTGCTGACCGAGATGGGTGAGCTGCAGGAACGGATCACGTCGACGCGGAAGGGTTCGATTACCTCGGTGCAGGCGATCTACGTCCCCGCCGACGACTACACTGACCCCGCGCCGGCCACGACCTTCGCGCACCTCGACGCCACGACGAACCTGTCGCGCGCGATCGTCGAGCTCGGCATCTACCCGGCGGTCGACCCGCTCGCGTCCACGTCGCGCATCCTGGACGCGCGGATCATCGGCGACGATCACTACAACGTCGCGCGCGCCGTGAAGCAGGTCCTCCAGCGCTACAAGGACCTGCAGGACATCATCGCCATCCTCGGGATCGACGAGCTGTCCGAAGAGGACAAGCTGACCGTCGGCCGCGCGCGCCGTATTCAGCGGTTCCTGTCGCAGCCGTTCTTCGTCGCGGAGCAGTTCACCGGCTTCGCCGGGAAGTATGTGCCCATCGCGGAGACCGTTCGCAGCTTCCGTGAGATCGTCGAAGGCAAATGGGACCACCTACCGGAGCAGGCGTTCTACATGGTGGGCACGATCGAAGAGGCCGTCGAGAAGGCTGAGAAGATGAAGGGATAACGATCCCTGGAACCGTAGAATACAGGTCTAGAATCCAAAGGCTAGAACTCCAGAAGAGTCCGGGCATATCATGTCGTTACCGAGCCACCTCGAACTGCAGATTGTGACGCCGGAGCGTCTGCTCGTGCAGGAGCGGGTCGACGAAGTGGAGATCCCGGGCAGCGCGGGATACTTTGGCGTGCTGCCGGGTCATACGCCGCTGCTTGCCTCGCTGGCGGTCGGCGAGCTGTGGTATCGAAAGGGCACCGAAAAGACGTTTCTGTCCATTGGATTCGGCTTTGCGGAGGTACTGCCGGATCGCGTGACCATTCTCGCGCGGCTTGCTGAGCGCGCAGAGGAGATCGATGTCGAACGTGCCGAAGCGTCGCGCAAGCGGGCCGAAGAGCGCCTGACGCAGTCGAAGTCCGACATCGATTACGAGCGAGCGCGCGCCGCGTTGATGAAATCCGTCAGTCGCCTGCAGGTCTCGTCGCGCCTGGGGATGGGCCCACGGTTGAAACGGGTGCGCACGCAAGACTGAACCGAATCAGTATGAGTTCGACGCCACCGCTGTCGTACAGCTGGGCGGTCCTCTCCGATCCCGGCCTCCGCCGCACGAGCAACGAGGACTGCCACAGCGTGCGTCCGGACGTCGGCCTGTACATGGTCGCTGACGGCATGGGCGGCCATGTTGCCGGTGAAGTCGCCTCACGGATCGCGGTCGAGGCGATCGAAGCCTTCACCGAGGAGACGGCCGGCGCTGACAAGAACCGCACCTGGCCATTTCCGTTCGAGCCCTCGATCAGCCTCGAGGCCAACCGCCTCAAAGCCGCGTTCCGCCTCGCCAACCGCCGCATTGCCGGCGCCATCTCGGAATCACAGGATCTCCGCGGCATGGCGACGACCGCGTCGGCGCTCCTGATCGGGCCGCTAAACGCCTGCGTCGCCCACGTGGGCGACAGCCGCGTGTATGTGCTGCGCGAGGGGGCGCTCCAGCAGATCACCCACGATCACTCCTGGGTCGAAGAGCAGGTTCGCGCGGGCACGATGAGCGCCACCGCGGCGCGGCAGCATCCGTGGCGCAACGTCGTCACGCGCGCGCTGTCGGGCGGCGAAGACCCCGAGGTCGACGTGACGGAGCTGCATCTCCAGCCCGGCGAACGCGTGCTGCTCTGCTCCGACGGCCTCTTCGGGGTCGTCACCGATCAGCAGATTGCCAACATCCTGAACGATCACTCCGCCACACTCGAGGACATCTGCAAGCGGCTGATCGACGCGGCGAACGACGCCGGAGGTCCGGACAACATCACCGCGCTCGTGCTCCAGGTCGATGTTCCATAACCTCGCTCGGCTCTTTCGCTACCGGGGCCTGATACAGAGCCTGGTAGCGAGAGAGCTGAAAGCGCGGTACCGCGGATCGGTGCTCGGGTTCTTCTGGTCGTTCATCAACCCGCTCCTCCTGCTCCTCGTGTACTCGTTCGTGTTCAGCTACGTCATGCCCGCGGCACACGACGCCCGGATCGAGCCGTACGCGCTCTTCATGTTCTGCGGCATCCTGCCCTGGACGTGGTTTTCTTCGTCGCTCGCCGAGTCCGCAGGCGTGCTGATCTCGGGCGGGAACCTGATCAAGAAGGTGCTCTTCCCCGCCGAGATTCTGCCGATCGTGACGGTCCTGGCGAACATGGTTCACTTCTTCTTCGGACTCGCGATCCTGGCGGGCTTTCTCCTTTACTATCAGCGGCCGCTGAACGCGGGTGAGCTCGCGCTCTTCCCCGTCGCTGTCGCCGTGCAGCTGGTGCTGACGCTCGGGTTTGCGCTGATCCTCTCCGCGCTGACCGTGCATTTCCGCGACATCCGCGACATCCTGTCGAACCTGCTCACGTTCTGGTTCTTCGCGACGCCGATCATCTATCCGTATTTCATCTTCGAGGACCCAGCCAATCCCGGACACGGCGTCTGGCAGGCCACGCTCCTGAAGCTGAACCCGTTCACGCACCTGGCGATCACCTATCAGGAAATCCTGTTCTTTCCGGGCCCCGTGGGTCACTTGAAATGGCTCCTGGTGCTCGGCGTGATCTCGGTGGGCTGGTTTCTCTTCGGCTATTTCCTCTTCGACCGGCTGCGCGATACCTTTGCGGAAGAAGTGTGAGGCAGCAGCCAGGAGTGAGGAGCCAGGAGTCAGAATTCAGAATCGCGAGTGAGCGCTGGCTGTCGTCGCTGGCCAGCGGCGAGCGGAGCGAGCCGCGAGTAGCCGCGGGGGTGGGGCCCCGCGGCAAACTAAGAAAATGAACGCGATTGAAGTCACGCACGTTTCGAAGGTGTATCGCCGGTACGGACGCCGCCGGCAATTCGCCACGCTGAAGAGCGCGCTCCTGTCGGGCAGCCTGATCCGCGACCTCAACCCGGACGAGACGTTCGCGGCTGTTCAGGACGTGTCCTTCACCGTGCCGGCTGGCCGCACGCTCGGCGTGATCGGTCGGAACGGGTCGGGCAAGAGCACGATGCTGAAGCTGGTCGCCGGCATCACGAAGCCGACCAGCGGCACGCTGCGCGTGAACGGGCGCATCTCCGCGCTCATCGAGCTCGGCGCGGGGTTCCACCCCGAGATCTCCGGCCGCGAGAATGTCTTCATCAACGGGATCATGCTCGGGTTGTCGAAGAAGGAAATCGCCCGGCGCTTCGACGAGATCGTCGACTTCGCCGAGCTGCGAGAGTTCATCGACGCGCCCGTCAAGACCTACTCCTCCGGGATGTACATGCGGCTCGGGTTTGCCGTCGCGATTCACGTGGATCCGGACGTCCTGCTGGTCGACGAGGTGCTCGCCGTGGGCGACGAGGGGTTCACCCACAAGTGCCTGGACAAGTTCGCCGAGTTCAAACGCCGCGGCCGCACGATTCTGCTGGTGACGCATGCGTTGAGCCTCGTCGAGCGGTTCTGCGACGAGGCACTCTGGCTCGACAACGGTCTCATGAAAGGCATGGGCGATCCCCGCCGTATCGTTGGCGCCTACATCACCAACGTCGCGGCTGCCGAGGAGCTTCAGCTCGCGGCGGAGGATGCGAAGGCGCAGGAGACCGCAGTAGCGGTCTCGCCGGACGAGCCTGCCGCCGCGGTGCTGCCCGATCATCCGATCGAGACCGCCGAAGCCCCGTCAGACATGTTCAGGGCGACGGAAGGCCGGTGGGGATCGCGCGAGATCGAGATCACCGACGTCTCACTCAGCGGCACGGACGGCGAACGCGGACACGTGTTTCATTCAGGCGATCCGCTCGACGTCCACATCCGTTTGCGCGCGCCGGTGGCGATCGACGACTTCGTCATCGGGATCGGGATTTTCAACGCCGAGGGCGTCTGTTGCTACGGCACCAACACCAGTCTCGAGTCGCTGAAGGGCGTGCGAATCTTCGGCGACGCGGAGGCGGTTTTCACTATCGAGAGTCTCGATCTCGTCGAAGGCACCTACAAGCTGGATGTCGCCGTGCACAAGGTCGACGGATACCCCTACGATTACCACCGGCTGCTCTATACGTTCCGCGTGAAGTCGCGCACGAAGGACGTCGGCATCTATCGGCCGCGCCACGAATGGCGGTTTTCAGACGCCCTGCAGTTCGACAGGACGGACGCCTGATCGCCGTTCAGTTGATCAATGACGAGGATTGCGGAGAACCGTCGAGTACTGACGCGCGAGCAGGCGGTCACGCTGATCGCCAGCCTTCGAAGTCAGGGACGCGTGGTCGTGTTCACCAACGGCGTGTTCGATCTCCTTCACCCGGGCCACTTGCGGTACTTGAGGGAAGCCCGCGCGCTCGGCGACGCGCTCATCGTGGGATTGAACGCCGACAGCTCCGTGCGCCGCAACAAGGGTCCGGGGCGTCCGGTCACGCCGGAGTCGGAGAGGGCCGAAATCCTCTCGGCCCTGGCGTGTGTCGACGCGGTCGTCTTCTTCGACGAAGACACACCAGCGGCGATCGTCTCGGCGCTGCAGCCGGACATCCTCGTCAAAGGCGCCGACTGGCCCGCCGACCAGATCATCGGCCGCGACACCGTGGAGGCGCGCGGCGGCCGCGTCGTCCGGATCCCGGTCGAACAGGGCTATTCGACGACCGCCATTCTGGCGAAGATCCGGGCAACCGGCGGCTAGAACCGCTACGTCTTGTCCTTGATGGCCGCCTCGATCTGCGACATGACGCTCGGCGGGATGATCATCATGTTGTGTTCTTTCCGCGCGTGGGCCTCCGCTTTCGCGAAGACCTCGTCAGCGTCCTTGCCTACGATCACCGTCTTGCAGTCCGGCATGAGATCGGCGCACCTGAGAACCTTCGTCACGTGACACCTCCCCGGAGGCCGCGGCACTGATTCCGCCGATGCGGATGGGCAGGCAACGCCTTCCGCACGATGCGGCGGCGGCTGATCGAAGTGAGTGTAGGCTTCGACTCCGCCACCGTCAACGTAACCAGGACAACCTCGTCTGTTCTGGTGGCCGATAACCGGCTACAATTGTGGGTTGCGATCCTTGCCGAAGTCTCGACCATGGCCACTCAGTACACCTCAAGCTCGCTGACGCTCCGGGCGCTGCTCAAATCTGCCGCCGGCAGGTTGCGGATGGGTGAAGCCGGCCGGCCCGTGGCCGGGCTGACGGATCCAGCCAAAGCCATGTTCGCGGCGACGGCCGCTTCGCACGATCCGGTCGTCATCGTCGTCCCGACCGACGCGGACGTCGAGCGCATGACCGTCGACGCGCGATTCTTCCTCGCGGCGTGTGAAGGCCTGTCGGATGCGGACGTGGAACGCTTTGTACTGCCTTTGCCGTCGCACGAAGTCGATCCCTACCGAGGCCTTGCGCCGCACTTCGACATCGCGTCCGCTCGTGCGCGCACGCTGCATGCGCTCGCTGCCGGGAGCGCTCGGCTCGTGGTGGCTTCGGCGGCGGCGCTCCTCCCGAAGCTGAGCGCGCCGCTGCGGTTGCGCGAATCATCACTCTCGCTGGCTCCGGGACACGACATCGCGCCGACTGACCTCGCTGATCTGCTCGCAGCTGCCGGATACACACGGCAGGATCCGGTCGACGAGCCCGGCGAGTTCTGCGTTCGCGGGGGTGTGGTGGACTTCTACCCAGCGGATGCCGCGCGGCCGATCCGGCTCGAGTTCATCGGCGACACCATCGAGTCGATCCGCGCCTACGATCCCGCAACTCAGCGCTCGACTGGCGGGATTGATCAAGCGGCCATCGTGCCGCTGACGGAACTCCCCGGCGATCCGGATGACGTCGATCGTTCGGCGACGGTGCTCGATTATCTCGGCGTCGGCGGTCGTCCTCTCGTGTTCGTGTCGGAGTCCGACGAGGTCCGCGCGCAGGGCGTGAGGTCCTGGGAGCAGGCGCAGGCGAGCTACGGGGACGCGATCGCCCGCGGTCAGCGCGCGGCGCAGCCCGGAGATTTGATGCTCGATTGGGACATGGCGTCATCCTGGCTCGACCTTGCGACGCCGCTCGAGACACTGGAAATCGCCGAGGAGTCTCGGGCCGTCCACATCTCGTGTCAGCCGTCGCTCGAATTCAGCGGCCGCATGCCCGAGTGGGTTGGAGAAATTCGGCGTGGCCGGGAGCGCGGCGAGACGATGATCTTCATCGCGCACACGCCGGGTCGCGCTGAGCGGACGATCGAGCTCCTCGCCGAGTACGAAATCCTGGCGGTTCCAATCGAACGTGCGGAGGACGCTCACACCGCATCACTCCTCGTCGGCGTCGGCCGTCTGACGCGCGGTTTCCGCCTGCCCGACGCCGCGCTGCAGCTCTGGGCCGAGACGGACGTCTTCGAGGAGGAGCGGCAGGTCCACGAGCGCCGCCGCTCCGCGGCCCGCGCGTTCATCTCCGACTTCCGCGATCTCAAAGTCGACGATCTCGTCGTGCACGTCGACCACGGAATCGGCGTGTTCGTGGGCCTGAAGCGCATCGAGGTCGGGTTCGAGCCGCAGGAGTTCATGGAGCTCCGTTATGCCGGAGACGACAAGCTCTTCGTCCCGGTCGAGCGGCTCGACCTGGTCCAGAAATACACCGGTGCGGCACGTCCCGCGCTCGATCGGCTGGGCGGGACGACGTGGGAAAAGGCCAAGACCCGCGTCAAGAAGGCCATGCGCGACATGGCCGAGGAGCTCCTCAAGCTGTACGCCGCACGCAAGGCGATGCCGGGCTTCGCCTTCAGCAACGACACCCACTGGCAGCAGGAATTCGAGGACGCGTTCGAGTGGGAGCTCACGCCGGATCAGCAGACCGCCATTGCCGACATCAAGGGTGACATGGAGACGCCGACGACGATGGATCGCCTGCTCTGCGGCGACGTCGGCTACGGCAAGACCGAGGTCGCGATGCGCTCGGCGTTCAAGGCGGTCATGGACGGCAAGCAGGTGGCCTTCCTCGCGCCGACGACCGTGCTCGCCTTTCAGCACCTCAAGACGCTCAAGGATCGCTTCGCGGCCTTCCCGGTCCGGATCGACATGATCAGCCGCTTCCGGAGCAAGGCGGAACAGAAACAGATCATCGACGACGTTGTCGCCGGCAAGGTCGAGATCATCGTCGGCACCCATCGCCTCCTCTCGAAGGACGTGCAGTTCAAGGACCTGGGCCTCCTCGTCGTGGACGAGGAGCAGCGGTTCGGGGTGGCGCACAAGGAGCGGATCAAGCAAATCCGCAAACGCGTCGACGTGCTGACCATGACGGCGACGCCGATTCCGCGGACCCTGAACATGTCGCTCGCCGGCATCCGCGACATGTCGATCATCGAGACGCCACCGAAGGACCGCCTCTCGATTCAGACCAACGTCGTCAAATTCGATCAGGCGGTGATCGCGCGCGCAATCCGCACCGAAGTCGAGCGCGGCGGCCAGGTGTACTTCGTCCACAATCGGGTCGAGTCGATTTACTCGATCGGCAACCTGATCACCCGGCTGGTCCCTGAAGCGCGGATCGGCATCGCGCACGGGCAGATGAGCGAGGACGAGCTGGAACGGGTCATGGTGGACTTCGTCGGCCACAAGCACGACGTGCTGCTGGCGACGACGATCATCGAGAACGGCCTCGACATCCCCAATGCGAACACCATCATCATCAATCGATCCGACCGTTACGGACTGTCGCAGCTGTATCAGCTGCGTGGCCGGGTCGGCCGATCCGATCGTCGGGCGTACGCGTACTTGTTGATCCCGCCGGAGGAGTCGCTCTCCCCCGTCGCCAAAAAACGCCTTGCGGCAATCCGGGAGTTCAGCGATCTCGGCAGCGGCTTCCGTGTCGCGGCGCTCGATCTCGAGATCCGCGGCGCCGGCAACCTCCTTGGCGGCGAGCAGAGCGGCCACATCGAGGCGATCGGCTTCGACATGTACATGAAGCTCCTCGAGCAGACCATCAAAGAGCTCAAAGGCGAAGAGGTCGAGGACGAGATCCGCGCGAACGTCAACCTGCGCGTGGACCTGCGGATCGACGACGCGTACATCCCGGACATGAACCAGCGGCTCACCGTCTATCGACGGATGGCGGCCGTGCGCAGCGACGCCGAGCTGGAGCGACTGCTCGACGAGGTGCGGGACCGTTACGGCCCGCCGCCGGAGTCCGTGCGGAACCTGGCGGAGTACGCCTCGATTCGTCTCCTCGCTGACCGCATCGGCCTCGAGTCCCTCGACCGTGAGGGCCAGACCGTCGTCCTAAAGTTCAGGGTTGACGCGAAGCTCGACCCGGCTTTCCTGTTCAGGCTCGTCCAGCAACGGGGGGATCTGAAGATGGTTCCCCCGGCGACCGTCAAAATGGACCTGAAGTGGACCGGACCGGCGCCGAGTCGACCCCAGCCGGTGGGCACTCGGGGAGCTGGGCGGCTGAGTCCTCAGCGAAAAGGCGGCGATCCCGTCGCCGGCGGCTCCTGGTGGGCGGCCCGGGCGAAGTCCGGGGAAGTTGCGCCAGGGTTCAGCCGGGACGAGATCCTCAGGCCGGCCAAGGAAGATCCTCGTGCCGAGGGCGGCCTGTTCGGGCGTGTCGGGACACTCCTGCGGGAGTTGAGCGGGGGCGTGTCGGTCAGATAAAATACTCTGTTACAGCAATTTAGGTGTTCGACATGAAAAAGCCAGTCCGCGTGGGAGCCACTCTTGCCCTGGCGTTATGCCTAGCGGCGCCGTTTCGCACGGTGTCCGCGGACATCCTCGAGCAGGTGCTCGTCAAGGTGAACGGCGACATCTTCACCAAGACCGATCTCGAAACGCGGCAGATTGCCGCGATTCGCGGACGCATCAACTCGCAGGTCGACGCTGACGCGCTCAAGAACGATGCGCAGTTGAAGCAGATGCTGGCCGAGGTGACGCCGCGGATCCTCGTGGACGCGATTGACGAGCTCCTCATGCTGCAGCTCGGAAAAGAAAAGGGCTATCGCGCGACCGACCAGCAGTTCAAGGACTGGGTGGGCGACATTCGCAAGAACCAGGGACTCGACGACGAACAGAAGTTCCAGGCCGCGTTGAAGCAGGAAGGCATGACGATGGAGGATCTGCGGCGCAACTTCGAGCGCCAGGTGGTCATCTATCGCGTGCAGCAGGACGAAGTCGGGCCGAAGCTCCAGATCACCGAGGAAGAGGCGCGGCAGTACTACCTCTCGCACCAGCAGGAGTTCGTGACGCCATCGCAGGTAACGCTCCGCGAAATCCTGATCGAAGTGCCGACCGCCACGCAGGGCGGACAGAAGGGGATCAACGTCGGCCAGGAAGACGATGCGAAACAGAAGGCCGAGACCGTGCGCGGACGGCTCAGCGCGGGCGAGGATTTCGTGAAGGTCGCGTCCGAGGTCTCCGCGTCGCCCTCGAAGGCCAACGGCGGACTCATCGGTCCGATCGACGTCAAGGAGCTCTCGCAGAACCTGCAGCAGCTCCTGGACAAGATGAAGCCGGGCGAGATCACCCAGCCGCTGCGCGTCGCGAAGGGCTATCAGATTCTCAAGCTCGAGACGAAGACGACTCAGAGCGTCAGGGCCTTCGACAGCGTCCGCGATATCGCGGCCGAGAAAGTGTACGGGGAGCGGCAGCGCGGAGAAGTCCGCAAGTTCCTCGAACGGCTGCGCAGCCAGGCGCTGATCGTGTGGAAGAACGAGGATCTGAAGAACGCCTACGAGCAGGCCGTCAAGCGCACGGAGCCGGCCGGCCTCCATTGAGCGTACGCCCAGGTGCTGAGCGCGCGGCGGCTCTCGCCGCGTGGTACGCCATCTGGACGCGGTCGCGCCACGAGCGTGTCGTTCAAGAAGAGCTCGACAAGCAGGGGCTCGAAACATTTCTCCCGACCATCCCGCGATGGAGCCGCTGGAAGGACCGCCGGAAGAAGATCGACTGGCCGCTCTTTCCAGGCTATTGCTTCGCGCGGTTTCCACCCGGCGATCGCCTGCCCGTCCTGAAGTGTCGCGGCGTCGTGCGCATCATCACGCTTGACGGTGACATCGCGCCGGTTCCGGATCAGGAGATTGACGGCATCCGGCGGCTCGTCGACAGCGAATTGCAGTACGATCCGTGCCCTCTGGTGCGCGAGGGGGATCTCGTGGAAGTCGCGCACGGACCGCTCAAGGGCATCGTCGGACGGCTGGTGCGGAAAGGCACGCACGCACGGCTCGTGCTGGCGGTCGATCTCATCGGGCAGGCAGTGAGCGTCGACGTCGATGCCGCTGATGTGAAGCCGTACTAGAGAGTCGCGCTGCCGGCTGGCAGCGGCCACAGATAGCGGACCGCAGACAGCGTCAAATCCTCATGAAAATCGGGACCGTCGATCTCTCGCCGCCCTTTGCGCTCGCGCCCATGGCGGGCATGACGGACACGGCCTTTCGCCGGCTGGTCAAGCGCGAAGGGGGCTGCGGCCTCGTCGTGACCGAGATGGTCAGCTCGGAGGGTCTGGTCCGCGGCATCGACCGTACGCTCGAGTACGCGGAGTACACCGAAGAGGAGCGGCCCGTCTCGATCCAGATCTTCGGCGGTGATCCAGAGAAGATGGCTGCGGCAGCGCAGATCGTCGAGGGGATGGGTGCCGACATCGTCGACGTCAACATGGGCTGTCCGGTCCCGAAGATCGCGAAGCACAACGCCGGCTGCAGCCTGATGCGGGAGCCCGAGCATGCCGCCGGTGTGGTGCGGGCGATGACGCGCGCGGTGAAGATTCCGGTGACGGTGAAGATGCGCGCCGGGTGGAACGACGACGATCGCAATGCGCCAGATCTGGCGAGGCGGATGGAAGACGCCGGTGCGGCCGCCGTCGCGGTTCACGGCCGGACGGCCGCGCAGTCCTATTCAGGTGTTTCTGACTGGGAGTTCATTGCGAGGGTCGCGTCAGGCGTCGGCATTCCGGTGATCGGCAGCGGCGATTGCATCGAGCCAGAACAGGTGGTCGATCGCCTCGGTGAAGGCGCCGTCGCCGGTGTGCTCGTGGGTCGTGGCGCGCTCAGGAATCCGTGGATCTTTCGACAAGCCATGGATCTCGCGTCCGGGAAACCGGCGCGTGTGGTCTCACCTGCCGATCGGGCGCGATTCCTGCTCGAGTACATCGACATGCTGCTCGGGGACGGGTTCCGCGAAGAGCGCGGCTTCAGACACGTGGCTCCAGGTCAGGTCGCCGAAGGCGCGGCGCAGCCCGCGCGCGGCCGCGAAAAGTGGGTCATCAACAAGCTGCGTGCGTTGAACTCGTGGTACACCAAGGGTCTCGAGAACGGATCCCATCTCCGCATCGCGATCAACTCCGCCAGCTCGATCGCCGAGGTACGTGACACGATCGAGCGCTTCTTCCTCGCCTGCCCGATGCTCTAGTGCAACGTAACGCGTGAATTGGTAGCCGCCGCTCCGTTGTCGCGGCCGCGCAATTCGTCTCGAACGACCAAGGCCGACCGCTACTGAATCAGCTGATACGAGCCACTAAGACGAGTCCCGCGCGCCTCTTACGACTCGAGCAAGCGCTTCGCGTCGGAGGGATCGACGATCTCGTAATCGTACGCCAGCGCGGCGACCGACGACGTCGTGAAATGTCTGCCGACGGCGGAATGCGACGGATGCTGGAGATACGATCGCAACCCTGCCTCGTCGTCGAACTCGATCATCACGACGTACTCGAAGTCGGTGCGCATCGCTTGCTCGTAGCCCGGCAAACCATGGCGGACACGCCGGCCGACACGGAAGCGCCGGATCGAGGGGATCTCGGAAGCGGCGGCCGTAAGGCCGTCGAGTACCGCCTGGCGGTTCGTTTCAGTCAGATCAGGTTTGGGCGCGAAGAGGACGACGTGGGCAATCATCGCGAGCCGCCACCTCCCCTGCCGCGCGGGTTGCGACCATCGCGAGGTCTCGAGGGCCCGCGATTCCCGGGTGGCGACCCGCCGCCTCGCGAGCGATCGTTGGGTTTCGGTCCGCGATTCCGATTCCCGCCCGCAGACGGTGGGCGCCCGCTTGATGGTGTCGCGGGTCGATCGTGTCGCGCGGACGATGGGCGAGGCGGACGCGGACCGTGCGCGCGGTTCCCGAACGGCTGCGGCCGGCGATCTCCGAATCCGCCCGGCCGGTTCCCGAAGGAGGGCCGCCGATCGCCGGAACCACCGGGGCGATTCTCACGCGGGGGCCGCCCTTCGAAGGGCCGCTTCTCGCGCGGCGGCCCTCCTTCTCGCGGCGGCCTGCTGTCGTGTGGCGGCCTGGCGTCGCGCGGTGGTTTGCTGTCGCGTGGCGGCGGCCTGCGGTCGTGCGGTGGCCTGCTGTCGTGTGGCGGCCTGACGTCGCGCGGCGGTCTGCCTTCACCCGACGGCGGTCCATCCATGCGATCGCGGCGCATGTTGGCCGCGAAACGACGACGCTTCTCGTCGCGCGGCACTTTGAACCGATCCCGTGGATCGCGGTGCTCGCCGCCAGGGCGCCACTCCGCGCCGCGCCGGACCTTTGCCGCCTCCCGCTTCGCCGCCGCCGCGGCGCGTTCGTCGTCCTGTGACGGCCACAGGCGTCCGCGCGCGAACCACATCAGCGCGGTGTCGGGATGCCGCGTCTGAAGCTGCTTGAACGTCGGCACCAGTTCCTCGCGCGTGTGGGCGCGAAACGCCGTGGGCTTCCCTTCGAGGATGATCGTCCAGTACGCGAAGCGCGGAGGCATGGTCAGTCGGCGCTCTGGTTGGAGTGCCCGTCAGGAGCAAGATCGCTCTCGACGACGGAGTGCGGTTCGAGTCGCTTCAGTTTTTCGATGAGCGTCGTGCGTTTGAGGTTCAACAGCTTTGCGGCCTGGCGCTTGTTCCCGCGCGTGCGCTCGAGCGACTGCTTGATGAGCGCGAGCTCCTGGCGGCCGATGTAGCTCTCGAAATCGACGCCCTCTTCCGGAAACCAGATCTCAGCCGGCTGCGCGGGATCCGATTGCTGCTGGAGCTCTGTCGCGAGATCGGGCACGTCGATTTGCGAACGACCCTGGCTGAACGCGACCGCACGCTCGACGACGTTCTCGAGCTGACGGACGTTGCCCGGCCAGTGATACGCCATCATGCGGCGGATCGCGTCCTGCGACATCGTCATCGGCGGGCGGCCGAGATCGCTGGCAAGCTTCTGCAGGAAGTGCTGCACGAGAAGCGGGATGTCGTCACGGCGCTCGCGGAGCGAGGGCACTTTGATCGGGATGACGTTCAAGCGGTAAAAGAGATCTTCTCGAAACGTTCCGTCCCCGACCATTTTCGCCAGATCCGAATGCGTTGCGGCGATGACGCGCACGTCGATCTTGACCGTGTGCGAATCCCCCACTCGCTCGAACTCGCGTTCCTGCAGCACGCGCAGCAACTTTGCCTGCAGCGCCGGGCTCATCGTCCCGACCTCGTCGAGAAAGAGCGTCCCCTTGTGCGCCTGCTCGAGGCGCCCCTGCCGTGTGCCAACGGCACCGGTGAATGCACCGCGGACGTGTCCGAACAGCTCCGCTTCGAGCAGCGTTTCGGGGATCGCACTGCAGTTGATCGCGACGAAGCGGTTCGAGCGTCGGGCGCTGGTGTGATGGATCGCGCGGGCCGCGAGCTCCTTGCCGGTGCCGGTCTCTCCAGTGATCAGGACGGTGCTCGACGTCGTCGATACCGTTTCGAGGAGGTGGAAGAGATCGCGCATCACGCGGCTCGTGCCCACCAGACCGTCGATGCGGTAGCGCTGTTCGAGCTGCGATCGCAGGTACGCGTTCTCGGAACGCAGCCGACGCTGCTCGAGTGCGGAATTCAGCACGTGGAGCAGCGCGTCGAACTGGAACGGCTTGGTGATGAAGTCCGACGCGCCCTGCTTGATCGCGTCGACGGCGTCCTTGACGGTACCGTAGCCCGTGATCACGATGGCGATGATGTCCGGGTAACGTTCGAGCGCGGCGTCCAGGACCTGACGGCCGTCGATGTCGGGCAGCCGAAGGTCCGTGATAATGATGTCGAAGGCGAATTCGGTCAGTCGCTGGAGGGCGACGTCCCCACGATCGGCCTGTTCGACGAGGAATCCGTGGTCGGCCAGCCGTTCCGCGATCGCTTCGCGGAGCGCTGTCTCGTCGTCGATAATGAGCAGATGTTTTTGGCCTTCAGGCATTTAGTGGAATGCCGGTATTTTGACACCCGCCGGGACGGAGGTCAACGCACGCCCGAATCCGCCCGAAGCCCTGTGCGGGATTGGCGCGACCGCGCGTCCACGCGATCTATTGCGCCGGGAGGTCTCCTCCGATAACACTTTTCGAACGCGGGGTGGACATCCCCGAACAACACATGATGATTGAACGCAAGACGATCTCGATCATGAAGGCCTGCGAGCTGGTCGGCGTCAGCCGGCGCACGATCTACAACTGGATCGCCAGCGGCAAGGTCGAGTATGTGCGGACGGCCGGCGGCTCGGTCCGGATCTTCGTGGACACGCTGTGGCGCGAGCCGGGGCGCACGCCGGATCTCACGCGGAAAGAAGCGTCTTAATGCCGGCGGCTGACTCCAGACCTGCTGTGAGAGCCGTGAACGATTCAGTCGACCTCGGACTTCTGTTCCACCGTCTGAACAACCAGCTCGGGATCATCCTCGCCAACGCGGAGCTGCTCGAAGCGAAGTCCGCCGACGAAATGGGCCGCGCACGGGCGGCCCAGGTGGTCTCGAGCGTGCTCGACGCGATGGCCACAGCCCGCGAGCTCCGAAAGCACCTCACCGCCTAGACACCGACGACCTGCGGCGCACGGCGAAATCCGTCGTCCACGCCGTCCGGCCGCGATTACATCCTTCGCCCTTTCAGGCCCCGGCGGAACAATGCTGTCTTCCCTACCGCTTCTGCGGCTGAGCCGGGTCGGAAAATTGTCACTGGACCTACAAAATTGTCAATCGCTTGACATCGAGAAGCACTCTTCTCGCCGTTTCTTCCCGCTGCTTCACGCTGCAACACATTTCGTAACAAATTTAGAATCAATCACTTACAGTTCTGGGCCGGTTCGGGCCACAGGATCGTCAGCCACCCGCTCAGCCTTGGTACCGCCGTTGCCCTGAGGCTGCCTCGTCTGCAGCCCGCCGGCTGCGTGAGTCGAGGAGACTTCACATGCAACGTCAGCCTCTTGGGGCCCCACAGCGCGACCGCATCGCCGCGGGTCTACCGTTCGTCGAATCGCTCGCCCGCCGCGTTGCCGCGTCCATGCCGCACTCGATCGAGCTCAACGATCTCGTGCAAGACGGGATGCTCGGGCTCATCGATGCCGCATGCCGGTTCGATGACGCGCGGGGCATCAAGTTCGAGACGTTCGCAGAGCGCCGGGTGCGCGGCGCCATGATCGACGCGCTCCGGCGCGATGCCTGGCCGCGCGGCGTCCGCCGTCAGCGCCGTGAAATCGAAGCGGCGCGCGAGCAGCTGCGCCGCGAGCTCGGCGCCGAACCGTCGCTCGCCGACCTGGCCGCCCGGATCGGATCCGACGAGGCGCGCCTCGGCCGGACGATCGTCAGGATCAACACGATCGAGTCGACCTCACCGTTGTCGTCGGGTGAGAACGTGGACAGCGCGACGCTGCCGACTGCGCTGGTGCCCTCGGAGCCGGTGTCACCGGACAAAGCCTACGAAGAGCGCGAAGTTCGCGACCGTATTCGCGCCGCCATCTCCTCTCTCCCGCCACGCGAGCGCAAAGTGATCGGGATGTATTACTACGCCGAAGCCACGATGAAGCAGATTGGCGCGGCGATCGGCGTGAACGAGTCGCGAGTCTCGCAGCTGCACGCGCGCGCCGTTCAGCGGCTGCGCAAGGCGCTCGGCGCCGATTCCGCGGCGGCCGACGCGGCGCCGGCGCTCCGCCCCGCCATCCTGGCTTTCGAACAGACGATGAAGCGGATGCGGATGGCAAAGGCGACGCTGGAGCCGAAGGGCGGTGTGGTGCTGCCCTACAAAATCCCCGCGAAGCCGGCGGCGCGAACGATGCCGGCCGTCAAGCAGGAGCGAGTGGCCGCCGCACGCTGACGTCCGCGCCCGCTACGCGACCATGTCGCGTGCGACGCGCAGCAGATCCTTCAGTCGGAACGGTTTCGCGAGCCAGCGGCAGCCGCTGTCCTCGAGGAACCGTTCCGCATCCGTTCCCGCCACGTCACCGGTTACGAACATCACGCGCCGCGCCATCTGCGGCATTCCCAGCTCGAGCTCGCGGTAGAACTGCGTCCCATCGAGGCGCGGCATCTTCAGGTCGCAGATGATCAAATCGTACGACGTTTGCCGGACGCGCTCGAGCGCTTCGAGGCCGTCGCTCGCGCGGTCGACGACGAATCCCGCATCCTGAAGCGATTCGGCAACGGCCGCGCCGAGCGCGGCTTCGTCTTCGACGACGAGGACGGCCGCGCCTGTGGGCGTTTCCTCCGAACGATCGGACGGACGCGGGAGCGGGGGTTTGAGCGGCCCGGCGCCGACGGGCAGTTCCACGCAGAACGTCGCCCCCCGGGTCGAGTCGGATCGGACTGTGATCCGCCCGCCGTGCTCCTGAACGATCGCGTACGCGACGGTGAGGCCAAGGCCGGTCCCCTTGCCCACTTCCTTGGTCGTGAAGAATGGATCGAAGATCCGCGGCTGCACGTCTTCGGGCACACCCGGTCCGTCGTCGTTGACCTCGAGCACGACGGCGTCGCGCTCGTAGTCGAACCAGGTGTGGACCACGAGCGTGCCGCGACCGTGCGCGGCGATCATGGCCTGCTCAGCGTTGATAATCAGGTTCAGTAGCACCTGCTGGACCTGGTGGGGATCGGCGAACACCTGCGGCAGCCCGGCGGCGAGCGCCTCGATCGTCGCGACGTTGCTCACCCGCTGCTCGTACGATCGCAGCGCCAGCGTTTCGCGGACGACGAGGTTGAGATCGACCATCGCGCGCGTCGTATGACGCTTCCGCGCGAAGGTCAGCAGATTCCTGACGATCTTCGCCGCGCGCTCGGACTCGCTGAGGATGGCGTCGAGCCCTCGACGGGTCTGTTCGTCGGCCGGCTGCTGCGACAGACGCTCCGCCCACGTGAGGATCGTGGCGAGCGGGTTGTTCAACTCGTGCGCCACTCCGGAAATCGTCTGTCCCAGCGCGGCCAGTTTCTCCGCCTGAAGCAGCTGGTGATAGAGATCTCGGGCCTGATCCTCGAGCCGCCGCCGCTCGCTGACGTCGCGCATCAGCGCTTCGATCCGGAAGCCCTCGGGTGAGATCTCGGCGCGCGCCGTAATCTCAATCCAGATCGGCGCGCGATCCGCGCGGCGCAGCCGCAGCAGGTAGTCCGTCACCGACCGATCGCGCTCGAGCCGTTCGAGAAATGCCGTACGTGCCTGACCGTCGACGAACTGTTCGGCGTCGAACGGGCGCACGTCCTCGACGGCGGTGTCCGCCGCGTAGCCGAACATCAGTTTGAGGTAAGGATTGGCGGCGAAGGTTTCGCTGCCGTCCGCGTCCAGCGCTCCGATGTAGACACCTTCGTGCACCGACTCGAACAGCCGCGCGAACGCTTCGGATGTCGGCGTCGGCCGGCGCTCGGTCGTCATCGGGGTACTGGCGGCGTCGGTGTCATCGTTGGGAACGAGTTCCTGTATTGACCTTCGACGGCAGCGCGGATTGCCGGAACGCCCGCGCCCGAGTTGTGCATCTGCATCGCGACCCTCGCGACGTCGAGGCAGATGCCTCAACCCATGCCGTGTTCTTCCCACTGCGGCCGTCCGTTCACATCTCGGCCGGCGATGAAGCAGTCGTCGTTGCCGCGATGGCCGCGGCTCTCGCAGCCACAGAAACACGGCACGTAGTGCAGGACCTCGGGATGACGCGCGGCGAACGTGAAGACCGCCTTGACGATCTCGGGTGGACGCGCGACGGCGAACTGCGGTGTTGGAAGCGGCGGCAGCTCTCCGACGTATCCGCGCGGCACTCCCGACACGTCGAAGGGCGCGGGTGGGGGAGCCGGCGTCGCTTGTGGAGGTGCGGCCTGCGACTGCGCGGGCTGGGCCGGAGCCGACACGGGCGGCGGCGGTTCAGGCGTGCGCGATCCGCACGAGGTCGAGGCGATCACCGCGGCCACGATGACAACGGCGGTGCGCGGTGAACAGAGCCGCATGGCCGTCATGTTAGCACCGCCGACATGGACACGCAGCAGCGCGGCCGGTAATCTGAACGCCGCATGGTGACAGGCACACCACTCGAGGGACAGGTCGCGATCATCACCGGCGGAGGCACTGGCATCGGTCTCGCCATTGCCAGCCGGCTCGGTGCGCTCGGCGCGCGCATCGTCATCGGCAGCCGGAGCGCGCGGAATATCGAAGAGGGATCTGCGGAACTGCGCCACGCGGGGTTCGATCCGCTCGCTGTCCAGGTCGACGTACGAAACCCCGAACAGGTCGACGAGATGGTCCAGCGAACCCTTCGACACTTCGGACGCGTGGACATCCTCGTCAACAACGCCGCCGGGAACTTCATCTGCCGCGCCGAAGACCTCTCGCCGAATGGCTGGAACGCCGTTGTCGGCATCGTGCTCAACGGCAGCTTTTATTGTTCGCGTGCGGTCGGGCGCCACCTGATCGAGAGAGGTGGCGGCGGATCGATCGTGTCGGTCCTGGCGAACTACGTCTGGACGGGCAGCGCGGGTACGATTCACTCCGCTGCGGCCAAAGCCGGTGTGATGTCGATGACGCAGACGCTGGCGGTTGAATGGGCCCGCCATCGGATCCGAGTGAACGCTGTGGCACCCGGACCGATCGAATCTCCTGGCGCGGCTAAACAACTCTGGAACACGCCCGAAGATGTCCAGCGCATCACCGACATGGTGCCGCTTGGACGTTGGGGCCAGCCATCAGAAGTCGCCGACGCGGTTGCGTTTCTGGTGTCTCCGCAGGCCGCGTTCATCACCGGGGAGATCCTGACGATCGATGGTGGCGCCTGGCTCGGGCGGGGAACGTTCGGATTCCGCTGACCGTAACTGACCGGACGGGTCGTTTTCCTAAAGACGGCACGGTGGCGATGGCATGGTTCGGTCGCAGAACTAATTCCGGGCCGCGCACGCAGCCGGTTGAACATACACAGCACCCTAAGCCCTGGGCGTTTCGAGGTCTTGACGCTCCTGCCAAATCTTTGACACCTGGTCAGGGCCATGTCCGCTCGCATGGATGGCGACGTGAGATCAGAACAATATTCGTAGATACGACACTCCAGCCGAATATTGGACTGAATTGTGGTCAGATGCAGTGTATGATCACGTGATGGCTCTCGACAAGAACCTCGACCCGATAGACCTTCAAATCCTCGAGCGCCTTCAGGCAAATGCCCGGGAAACCCAAGTGGATGTCGCACGTGCCGTCGGACTGGCTCCGTCGGCCGTCCTCGAGCGCATCCGGAAGCTCGAAGCGCGCGGCATCGTCAAGGGTTACACCGCGGATGTAAATCCCCGGGCGGTCGATCTCAACCTCCTGGCGTTCGTCGCGGTCCGCAGCGATGAGGCGGGCTCAGATTCCGACGATCGCATTGCGCAGGCGCTCGTCGATCTGCCGGAGGTGCTCGAAGTGCACCACGTGGCTGGCGAAGACTGCTATCTGATCAAGGTCCGCGCCCGCGATACCGAGCATCTTGGGCAGCTGCTGCGGCAGCGCCTCGGACGGATTCCCGGTGTGCGGTCCACGCGCACGACGATCGTGCTCGGCACGCTGAAAGAGACGTCACGGCTGCCGATTCCAATAAGGGAAGGGGTTGCGTCGTGACATCCGCAACGCCCAAAGAGCGCCAGCTCGCGCTCGGCGCATGGGTCGCAGTCTGCGTCATCTGGGGCACCACGTATCTCGGCATCCGGATCTCGCTCGAGTCGATTCCGCCTGGGCTGATGGGTGGGCTTCGATGGACCGCGGCGGGCGTGCTTCTGGCTATTTACGTACGGGCCCGCGGTGGCCCGCTCCCTCCGCCGTCGCGGTGGGGATCGATTGCGCTGCTTGCGTTCCTGCTGCTTGGCCTCGGCAATGGTGGTGTCGTCGTCGCGGAGCAGTGGGTGCCAAGCGGGTTGACCGCCGTGCTCGTTGCCTCTTCGCCCTTCTGGATGGCCGGGGTCGAAGCCCGTCTGAAGGATGGCGAACGACTGACCTCGACGATGTTCGCTGGTCTCCTCATCGGGTTTGCTGGCATTGTTGTACTGGTCTGGCCTGATTTGACGCTGGCGTCGTCTGCGGATCGCCGGTTCCTCCTGGGCGTCATCTCGTTGCAGATCGCGTCGCTGGGCTGGTCGCTCGGATCCGCGTACTCACGGCGGCACGCACGCGAAGACAACGTGCTCGCGACGACGGCCTACCAGATGTTGGCGGGTGGCTTGATGATGTTGCTGGTGGGAACGATTCGCGGTGAGTGGTCGGAGCTGACGTTCACGACGCGTACAGCAACGGCGCTCGTGTACCTCTCAACCATCGGCGCGATCGGAGGATTCGTCGCCTACACCTACGCGCTCCGGCACCTGCCGGTGTCGTTCGTGTCGCTGTACGCCTACATCAATCCGGTGATCGCCGTGGCGCTCGGCGTCGTGCTGTTGCACGAGCCGTTCACCTCGCGGATGGCGGTCGCCGCGGCACTCGTGTTCGCCGGTGTGGCGGTGGTCCGATGGCCACGACCCAGCGCGGCGGCCACCACGACAGGCGAGTCACCCCGCATGACCGTACGCGCGGAACAGCGCCGAATCGCGTGAGACGGCGCTGTTCGCGCTGACGTTCTGTTGTCCCGCCGTGGACCGAAACCGTCAGACTGTTCGTCCGCTGATCAGCCGGACGAGGATCAGCACGACGGCGATTACGAGCAGGATGTAAATGAAGTTGCCGAGCGTGTAGCCGCTGACCATGCCGAGCAGCCAGAGGATCACGAGAACGACAGCGATTGTCTCGAGCATCAGTTTTCTCCTGCGCCTCGAACGATGGCGCTATGCACTCTACACTCATTGAGCAACGCGTGTGCCATGGAAGAGCCGTCTCGACATTCATTCTCCGCTCCAGCATTAATCCTGCTGATGGTGTGGGTTGCCTCGATCGCGGTGGCAACGCCCGGGTTAGCTCAACAACCGAATCCGTCGAGCGGTGTGCAGCGTGCTGCTTCGGTGGGTGAGTTCCTGGGCGGCGCAGCTGTGGGGTTGGCTGCCCATGAGGCGGGGCATCTTTTCTTCGACATCCTGTTCGACGCGGATCCTGGTATCAAGAAAGTCGACTTTCACGGGATCCCGTTTTTCGCGATCACCCACAGCGGCGATCTCTCTCCTCGGCAGGAACTGATCGTGTCGTCGGCCGGCTTCTGGGTGCAGCACGCGGGAAACGAGTGGCTCCTGACGAAACGGCCGAACCTCAGACGTGAGCACGCTCCGTTCATGAAAGGCCTGTTCGCATTCAACGTGCTCGCGTCGGGTGCTTACGCAGGCGCCGCGTTCGCGAGGACCGGTCCGGCCGAGCGCGACACGCGCGGGATAGCGGTCTCCGCCCGCATCGACGAGCCGTGGGTGGGGGCGATGATCCTGGTGCCCGCGGTGCTGGATAGCTGGCGCTATTTCGATCCCGACGCCAGGTGGGCCGTGTGGGCGTCGCGTGCCGCGAAGATCGGATTCGTTCTGCTCGTCTTCAGGTAGTGCTTCCGCTGCTCTTCGGGCCAAGCGCGAACGTCATCGTGCCTTCGACTACGACGGCGCCGTCCACGCGCGCGATGCCGCGCAGCACGCCCATGCGGCTGCGCAGCCGGCGGACGGTCGCTTCGATCTCGACGACATCGCCCGGGTGGACGGGCCGTCGATACCGCACGCGCTCGATCCCCATGAAGAAAGGAAGACGCTCACGGTTCTCCGGCTTCGCCAGGATCATGATGGCACCGACCTGTGCGACGGCCTCGGTCAGGATCGTCGGCGGCAAGACCGGCGGTTCACCCGCGCGATGGGCCAGATACCGCTCGTTGAGCGTCACATTCTTGATCCCGACGATGCGCTGATCCGGCACGAGCTCGGTGATGCGATCGACCAGCAGAAACGGATAGCGATGCGGGAGGATGCGCTCGATCGCGGAGTAGTCCAGAGGAAGATTGAAGTCCATGCAGCGGTGTGATGACAGGGATTCCAAGTATAATCCGAATCTTGCCGTATCCCTCGTGGACCCGGCAGAGGGAGGCAGTCGCGGTTCCGTGAGTCACGGATCATCAGCAGACGAATCGCCCGTGGCGGGCACATCTGAGTCGTCGGCCGCGGATTCCGAGCTCGTCTCGACGCTGTTCGATTTGGGCAGACAGCTCACGTCGGTGCTCGACGTGGACGACCTGCTCGAGCAGATTCCCCGCCTGCTCTCACGGCTCATCTCTTTTGATGCGTTCGCGGTGTACCTCCAGGACGAGCGCCGGGGCGAGCTCCGCGTCGCTTACTCGGTCGGTTATCCGCGCACCGAAACGCCGATCCGGCTGACGGCGGGACAGGGTCTCGTCGGCGCCGCCGTCGAGATCGAGCAGCCGATCCTCGTCAACGATCTCGGCTCGGATCCGCGCTACCTCGAAATGGTGCCGGGGATGCACTCCGAAATCGTCGTGCCGCTGATGCACAAATCGCGGCCGCTCGGCGCCCTCAATCTGCTCAGCCACAACCGCGATCAGTTCACGATGAACGACGTCGCGATCCTGCGGCAGTTCGCGGCGCACGTCGCTGTGGCGCTCGTGAACGCGCGATTGTTCGAGCGGAGCCGCCGCGACGCCGAGGCATTCGAGACGCTCGCCGAAATCGGTCGCGATGTCGCATCGGTTCTCGATCTCGACGAGCTCTTCGCGCGGATCGCGCAGCTGACGCGTCGTGTGATCGACTACCGAACCTTCGGCATCCTGCTCCTGAACGCCGACGACGAGCTGGAGATGAAGCTCGCGGTGCAGTACGGCGAGAAGGTGACAGTTCCGCGCGTGCGTCTGGGCGAAGGGCTCGTCGGCTACGCCGCGCTGCATCGCGAAGCGGTGCTGGTCTCGGACGTCTCGCAGGATCCGCGCTACATCAAGCTGGTTCCGGACGTCCGATCGGAGCTCGCCATCCCGCTCCTCATCAAGGACCGCTGCATCGGCGTCGTCGATCTCGAGAGCCCGCAGCTCGACGCGTTCACCAAGCGTGACGTCGAGATCCTGACGCTGCTCGCGAGTCAGGCCGCAGCGGCGATCGAGAACGCGCGGCTCTACGAAGAGATTCGCGCGAACCAGGAGCGGCTCGAAAAGGAAGTGCGATTCGCCCAGCGCGTGCAGGTGGCGCTGCTGCCGGCCGGTCCGCCGAAACGGCTCAAGGGCGTCGAGGTGGCCGCGGCATTCGATCCCGCACGCGAGCTCGGTGGGGACTTTCACGACTATCTCGCGCCGGAATCGAACACACTGGTCGTCGCGGTCGGCGACGTGTCGGGGAAAGGGGTGCCGGCGGCGCTCTACAGCGCCTTCGCCGCGGAGCTGGTCAGGGGCCGTACGTTCAGGCGCCGGTATCTGCCGGATCGCTCGAGTCCGTCCGGCGTGCTCTCGTCGGTCAACACGATCCTCCACCAGCGTCAGCTCGAGGAGTACTACTGCACCCTTTGCTACACGGTTTTCGATCTGAAGCGGCGGACGATGACGATGGCGAATTCAGGACTGCCGTATCCGATCCGTTGTTCAGCGAACGGCTGCGCGCAAATCGAGCTGCCCGGAGTCCCGCTCGGCTCGTTCCTCGGTTCGACCTACGACGAGGTGTCGTTCGCGCTTCACGCCGGTGACGTGTTCGTGTTCTGCACGGACGGGGTGTTCGAGGCGATGAACGGCGAAGGGCAGGAGTTCACGGCCGAGCGCCTGCTGGACGTAGTGGGCCGTACTCGCGATCTCCCACCCGCCCGGATCGTCGACGCAATCTTCAGCGCCGTAGCCGACTGGCGCGGCACCACGCCTCCGAACGACGACATGACCGCGGTCGCCCTTCGGATCACCGCCTGACCATCTCTTGCTGAAACGCGCCGGGGGAGCTGTCGGCGCGGCAGTGCCTGACGCTCGCAACGAAGGCGGTGTGACTAGCGGCTCCTGAAATCGATGTCGTTCTGGCGGATGTGCAGGCCAACTGACTGTCCGCCGAGCGTTGCGAACTCGTTGACCCGACCGGTCACCCGTACGTGCGCACCTTTTGTCGGCACGCGACCGTTCTGCGCTACGACGGTCACCTCTCCAGTGCCGTCGTCGACCTTGTAGAGCCTGAACGGAACGAGCGGTACGCCCCACGAGCTGGTCACGATGCCATCGATGGCAACCGTTCGATCCTGATAACGACCCGGGTTGTACTTCAATTCGGCCACGCTCGGATGTCGAACTGCGAGCGCGCATCCGGAGACCGTGAGCGCGAGCACGAGTGACGCCGCCAGTCGAGTCGTGGTTCTCATGGACATCTCCCCCCAGAGACAACAATGGCCGCGCGAAATCGACAACTTGCGACGGGATGCGGCGATGCCAGCGCCTGCCTGAGTTAACGCACCCCGTTGATTCCGCGCGACCGTAAGCTGTGACATCAAATCCCGTGCCCGCGCAATACCTAGAGATTTCGCACATTTCCGTCATGCTCCGTCACCGGCCGTGGACGGACGATGACCTCACCACGTGACGACCCGGCACAACCTTTTCGAAAAGGGGTGCGTCTATCGATCGAACGGCCGCGGCTCGGGCTCGCCCCAGGGTCCGCGGCCCGGATGCGTTCGCCGGAATCCCGGTGACCGCCACATCCGGAGATCCCTCGAGCTCAAGGAGTTCAGTCATGACGGGTTGGAAACTAGCTGCGGCGTCGGCCGCGCTCGTGACGGCTGCCAGTGCCGGCGCCGCCATCACGCCGGCAGCGCACGGGCAGAGTCAGTCGTCGAAAGACGCGGATCAGCTCCGTACCCTCGTCAAGGTCACATCGGGACAGGGGCAGCGTCTGGGCGTTTCGGTCGGCGACGTCGAGGACAGCGATGCCGCGAAGAACAAGCTGGCATCAGCCGGCGGCGTCGTCGTCGACGACGTGCTGGCGGACAGTCCTGCCGAAAAGGGAGGATTGAAGAAGGGAGACGTCATCGTCGAGTTCGACGGTGAGAAGATTCGCGGCAGCCGGCAGTTCAGCCGAATCGTGCAGGAAACGCCATCGGGCCGGAAGGTTCAGGCGACAGTGATGAGGGATGGTCAGCGTGTGACGCTCACGCTCGAACCGCGCGATACCGGGGTTCAATGGTTCGGCGACTTCGATGGATTTCGAGACTTCGGCCGCGCGTTCGTCGTTCCAACCCCACCGGCGCGTCCGGTGCCCGCACCCGAAGCCCCGCTGCCGCCAAACCCGCCAATCCCGCCAAAGTTCTTCGAGTTCGATGAGCTGCTCGGCCGGAACAGCGGCCGTCTTGGAATTACGGTCGACGATTTGTCATCGCAGCTGGCCGAGTACTTCGGGACGAAAGACGGGGTGCTCGTCACGTCAGTGACGGCGGGTTCTGCGGCGTCGAAGGCCGGGTTGAAAGCCGGTGACGTGATCACGAGCGTCAACGGCACCGAGGTGTCGTCGCCTTCCGATCTCCGGCGTCGTCTCAGCCGGTTGACCGACAGCGAAGAGTTCACGCTCGGGATCGTCCGCGATCGGAAGCCGCTGACGTTGAAGGGAAAACTGGAGGCGGCATCACGCCGGCGTCTGACCTACACGATGCTGTAGGTTGCAGAATCAGGCGCCCGCCGCTTCGACGTTGGACTGACGCGACGCGGGCGGACCCACGAGACAGGCGAGCTGCGCGGCGACAATCGTCGCCGCGGCCAGCTTCGCATCCTGCGTCTCGCCGTCGTGCCTGATCTCGGCGGCCATCACCCCGACGCATCCCGAGGGCGTAACCAGCGGTGCCGCGATGGCTCCACTCGACGACTTGCTGGCCTTGACCGTCTGCAGTGACGACGTGCGGAACGCCGCGGCTGTCGCGTTGCGGGCATCTCTCGGCAGCGGACCCAGCCGCGCGATGAGTTGAGCCGAATAGCCCTGCGCCAGAATCGGCATCAGCTCGCGTCCGTCGGGCGCAGCAATCCACAGAATGATGCCGCTGGCATCGAGAAGCCCTGCGGCCTTTTCAAGGAGTGGCGGCAGCGCCAGCGTGTCGTCCACGCGCGATAATTCCGTACACAACACCGCGACGCCAGGCAGGTCGATTGCCGGCTCCGGTGGAGGCGAGGCGGGTGCTGTCACGGGTTGGGGCGCCGACTCTTGAGAGGCGGGAGCAGGTTCAACGTGGGTCGGCGTGACAGCCGGCGGCGTGGCGGCCGGCCCGGATTCCGCTTCCGCCCGTTTCGCGTCACTGGCTCGGCGTGCGGACGTCCAACCGTCACTGTCCGAGACCGCCAATCCGATCGGGTCGGTTCTCGTCACGAGGGCGGGCCTGGTCAATGGCGCCGCGCGATGCAGCGTCACGTCTGGAATGGTCTCGGTCTCGACCCGCGGCAGCAGCAGAAGCGCCACGAGCAGCGCAGCGGCGGCGGCAGCCGTCAACGCGAACCGCTGGCGGCGCTCGAAGGTCGCAGCCGTCGTCTGCAGCTGCAACGTCTCGGTCGAACGCGCCTTCTCGATGGCATTGATGATCGAGTCGGTCAGCTCCATGCCGTTCGAGAAAATCAGATCGGATGCCAGTAGCTTCTGTCCAGAGCGGACGTAGTCGCGGGCGCGGACGTCCATGCGGGTGAAGTCCTGGAGCGACGAAATGGCCGCGTCGATCTGGGTTTGCGCGTCAGGTGCGGTCGCGGCGCTGCGCATAGAGCTGAGGCTGTCGCGCAGCGCGGTGAGCGTCTGCGTGACGCGACTGGTCCAGAACTCTCCTTCCTGACCCGCGGCAACGTACGCCGCCTGCCCCGATCGCAGATCGAGCGCACTTCGAGAGGCAATCCGCGCGCGGTCGGTGAATTGCCGCTCGGACTGGGCCTGCGCTTCCGCCGCGGCGCCGCTCGCGCGATAGAGATATGCCGTCACGCCCAGCGCCACTGCGAACAGCATCAGGACGGCGAGGCGGGCGGCCCGGCTCTTCATCAATGCCTCCCCAACTTACGCATCGGAAAGCTACTATAGCATCGGCACTGCAGCCGGAGCGTCACGACGGCGCCCGATTCGGACGGGCTTTTCGTGCAGATTTTCGCGATCATCAACCCGGTTTCCGGCGCAGGGCTGGACCCGACGGCCGCCGAGCGGCGCGCGTCGCTGCTGGCTGATCGACTGGAGCACGCCGGGCTCCACGCATCCATTCATTTCACCGAGCGTGCCGGTCACGCGCGCGAGCTGGCGACCGCCGCGGTCGACTCGCGCGCCGATCTGGTGATCGTCTGGGGCGGCGACGGCACGCTCAACGAGGCGGGGGGTGCGCTCGTCAACAGCTCGACGGCACTGGGCCTCGTCCCAGCGGGATCCGGCAACGGGCTCGCGGCCGCGCTCGGAACCCCGCGCGATCCCAGCCAGGCGATCGACCGTATCCTCGCTGCCGACACGACCGCCATCGACGTCGGCCTCATCAACAATCGCGCGTTCTTCAACATTGCCGGCATCGGCATCGACGCGCACATCGCGCGGCTCTTCAACGCGCGGCGGCGCGGCCGGGGTGGCAAGTGGCCCTACATCGCGATCGGCCTGAGGGAAGGGCGCGGTTATCGCTCGCTGACCTACCAGCTGGAGCTCGACGGTTACACACGCCGCACGTGCGCGCTGCTGATCGCCTTCGCCAACGGCCGCGAGTACGGGATGGGCGCCCGGATCTCGCCGCAGGCGCTGCTCGACGACGGCTGGCTCGAAGCGACCGTGGTCGAGGACCGTCCGTTTCTCGCACGCTTCATGCACGCCCGGCATCTGGCATCGGGCTCGGTCGAGCGCGCGCCGCGCGTGCACGCGCAGAAGGTCCGCCGCGCCGTGGTCACCACGGAAGGTCCGATCGAGTTCCACGTCGATGGAGAACCCGATGTCGCGATGGATCGCGTAGAGGTGACGATTCTGCCGGGGGCACTGAAGGTCCGGCGGTGAAAGGACGATGATGACGTCAGGCAGCGAGATGATCGAGGCGGCGAAGAAGGGCGACGTCAGCGCGGTACGCCGGCTGGGTGCGGAGGACCCGGCGCTCTGCGGGTTTCGAGCGGCCTCAGGTGAAACGCCGCTGATAGCGGCGCTCTACCGCGGTCACCGCGCCGTCGTCGATACGCTGGTCGACCTCGGTGCGCCGCTCGACATTTTTGCCGCCGCGGCGCTTGGCCGGGTCGATATTCTGCAAGCACGGATCGCCGAACGGCCGGAAGCACTGAACGACTTCGCATTCGACGGCTGGACGCCGCTGCATCTCGCGGCTTTCTTCGGCCACACCGACGCCGCGACCCGGCTGCTCGACGCCGGCAGCGCGGTCAACGCCGTCTCTCACAACAGCCTGCACAACACACCCCTGCACGCGGCGATCGCCGGTGGTCACGTGGACGGCGCGCTGTTGCTGATGGAACGCGGCGCCGACGTTCGAGCCGCGGACGCGGGCGGTCACACACCGCTCCACATCGCCGCCGAAGCCGGTTACGCCGGCGTCGTCGCAGCGCTGCTCGCCCGCGGTGCCGATCCGCTCGCCGTCGACGCCGAAGACAAAACGCCACTGTCGCGCGCGGCTGCACGGAACCACCACGCGATCGTGGATCTGATCAACGTCGATCGCTGACCGCGATCAGTACACCGGGAGATACGGCTGCAGATAGCGCGTGATGACCGTGAGCTGGTGCGTGAAGATGAGGACGCCGATGACGACCAGCAGGCCGCCGGAGACCAGCTCGATCGTATGATAGTGCAGACGGATCCGCTTGGTGAGCGCGAAGAACTGATTGATCGCGAGTGACGTCAGCAGGAACGGAATTCCCAGCCCGAGTGAATACACCGCGAGCAGCAGGACGCCTTCGCTGACCGTCTCCTTCGCTCCAGCCACGACGAGTATCCCGCCAAGGATGGGTCCGATGCACGGCGTCCAGCCGAACGCGAACGCAATCCCGACGAGCATCGCGCCGAGCGGTCCGGCGGGCTTCTTCTGCGTATGCATGCGTTTTTCGGTATCGAGCGCGGCGATCCGGAAGACGCCCATGGTGTGCAAGCCGAAGATCACGATGACGGCGCCGGCGATCTTCTCGAGGATGGGAATTTTCGCCAGGAGAAGTTTCCCCAGCGCACTCGCTGACGCGCCAAGCGCCACGAATACGAGCGAGAAGCCGAGCACGAAAGCGAGCGAGGTGATGAGCACCTGACGGCGCGAGGCCGCGGTCGCGGCGCGGCCGCCGCGCATTTCGTCGACCGACATGCCGGACACGAACGAGACGTATCCCGGAATCAGAGGAAGTACGCAGGGGGAGATGAACGAGAGTACGCCTGCCGCGAGCGCGGCCAACAGCGTGACATGGTCCGACAACGCGTCAGTCTACTTTCTGCAGCGGAATCTTCAGGCTCTGTGCTGCGGCGCGCGGGGTGATCTCGAACTTCACCGGCGGCAGGTCCTGGAACATGAAGTCCCACTTCCAGCGCTCGGACGGATTCGAAGCCTGCAGCCAGTGACGCGCCGACACGGGTCTCGCGAAACCCATCGTCGCCAATCCCGCGTAGGTGGGATTGCCCGACATAGCCTGTGCGAGCGCCGCGCGGACTTCCGTGCTCGACGCGTACGTCACCGACGCGCCAAGCGCCAGCCCAAGGTTCACGAAAATCTGCCAGTCCTCCTGGGCCTCCCCAGGCGGCGGGATGGCACGGGCCGCAGCCTGCAGCCGTCCCTCTCCATTTACGTATGACGCATCTTCTTCGAGCCAGGATGCACCGGGCAGCACCACGTCGGCAGCGGCCGCGAGGTCGGACATCAGGACGCCGTGGACGATGAGTGTGTTGAGCCGGCCCGACTTCTTCGCGTCGATGATCCAGGCGGTGTCACCGATTGATCCAGCGGGACCAGGGTCGAAGACGTAGAGCACCGCAACCCGGCCGGCTTCGATCTCGTTCCTGAATACGCCAAGGTCAGGAGCCCCGGATGGGGCGGCGGAGGCGGGAAAGCCGAGGTCCCGCGCCCCGGTGACGTTCGGAGCGTCGATCGCCGGGATCTTGAACTTCGCGTCTGGGGGCTGAGGCTTTTCGCGTGTGCGCCAGCTGAGCGCGACTCCCTCCTCGGGAAGCTTGAACGATCCGCCCAGCCGACCGAAGACGAACAGCTCCTCGAGCGAGGCATGCGCCGACAACAGGAATCGGAGCGCGGCCGGACCGCCGCTGGCGTCCACCCGGTCGGCGATCTTCGCCATCGCATCGCGCCAATCCGTCGGTTGGAGCGTGCCGGCGCTGCTGCGCACCAGCGGACGCTGCAACCGCTGGTCGCCTTCGATCCAGTGGTAATCGAAGCGCCCGATGTCGCACATCCAATAGCCGTTGACGTCGGGATTGAAGCGCGGCGTCATGCGAACGAGCACTGCGCCTTTCGCCCACTCCGGCTTCGCCTTGATCCACGCCGTCGTGTTGCAGCCTTTCTCGCAGAGTGTGCAGATGGTGTCGACCGCTTCGGGGTTGTCCCACGGACGCGATTTGAACCGGTAGTCCCGCGTCGTGATCGCGCCGACAGGGCAGACGTCCATCAAATTACCGGAGAGCAGTGAGTGCACGCCGCTCTCCTGGAACGTCGCGATTTCGCTCCCGTAGCCGCGATCGACGATGCTGATCTGCGCGTCGGTGTCGATCTCGCGCATGAAGCGCACGCACCGGGTGCACAGAATGCAGCGGTTGCGGTTGAGCATCAACGTCGGACCGAAGTCGACGTCCGCACGGACACCCTCGCCGTCGAACACCCGCCGGGCAAAACCCATGCGGCTCTCGTTGGGACCGTACGAGTACGAAAAGTCCTGCAGCGGACACTCGCCCCCCTTGTCGCAGACCGGACAATCGAGGGGGTGATTAATCAGGAGGAACTCGAACACGCTGGCACGCGCTTCCACCACGTCGGGCGTCTGCGTCATCACGACCATGCCCTCGGCCACTAGCGTCGAGCACGACGTCTGCAGCTTCGGCATCTTCTCGATCTTGACGATGCAGACGCGGCAGGAACCGTCGATGCCGAGGCCCGGGTGGTAGCAGTAGTAGGGAACCTTGATGTTGTGCTCGATAGCCGCCTGAAGAACGGTCTTGCCCTTCTCGACGGTGACCTGGCGGCCATCGATCGTCAGCGTGACGGTTTCCATAAGCCTTCAATCATATCGAATTGCTCTGACGCCCGGAATCGCCGGGCTCGAACCGGGCGCGCCCGCCAATTTCGTTGGCAATTCCGCCTATTCGATCTACAGTAAGCTCCTCACCCCGGCCAACCTCACCCAGCAAGGGAGGCCTTTATGGACGCCGTTCGAGTCCGTCCGCGTTTCCGGTTCGCGTCGGTTTTCGAGTGGCTCATCGCGGCGGCCTTTCTTATCGCGACGATTGTCGTGGGGTCCCTCATTCTGCGTGAAGTCCGCTTTCCGCCGCCGGCGCGAGCCCTGCCCGCCGCAAGACCTCTCGTGGCCAGCATTCCTCCAGGCGTGCCGATGCGGGCCGTTTCCGTTCCTGTGCTGCCGTTTCTCGACGGCAAGGAAGTCCGGATCGGTGAAACGGTTCTCGCGGTGTCGTCGAGGCTTGGCCGCGCGGCCGAGATCGGGCGTCAGGATGTGGATCGCGGGAGTCTGGGGGAACGGCTGACGCGGTTCTACGACTACGCCGGATCGCGCTTCATCCTGGTATTCGAACCGTTCGAGCGGAACGGCGAAGCGCGCGTCGCGGCGATCTACCTGCCGTAGCGCGATCCGCGCTTTCCGGTTATTTGTCGAACTCGGCGAGCGCCGCGTAATCCTGATTCACTTGGGCGTCGCGAAGGGTGCCCTTCAGGCGGACGGTGCGAGTGGCCGTCTGCTCGAGGACCGGGATGACGAGTGAATCCGAATCGCCGTTGGTGTAATTCAACATCACGGTGACGGGAACCGGAGCAACGGGTCCGCGTTGCGTCAGCTTCAACGCAACCTCGTCCCCCATGACTTCGTAGCTGAATCGCAGGCGCGGGATCGCCAAGCCGTAGATCCACGCCTCGAAGAACGGTTTCAAGTCCCGCGCGCAGACCGCCTCCATCGCCACACGGAAATCATCGGTGCCCGCCTTCTTGAACCGCCAGTCCATGTAGAACTTCCGGACGCCGCTGAAAAACGCTTCGTCGCCGACGAGGCGCCGCAGCATGTGGAGCACCATCGCCGCCTTGTTGTAGAGGACGGCCCGGAACACCCGGCCGTCGCTCTTGATGTGCCCGAGGCGATAACCGAGATAGATTGGCCCCTGCGGCGACGTGTCGATGGCCCACTTGCGCATCTGGCGGGCGAGCGGCGTGAAACCGTCGGCCCCGCGCTCTTTTTCGGCATACAGCGCCGCGAAGTACTGCGCGAAGCCTTCACTGAGCCACTGTTCGTGGTAGTTCTTCCAGCCGACTCCCTGTCCCCACCACTGATGCGCGATTTCGTGCGCGAGGAAAAACGACGGATAGCTCTCGAAGCTCACCGGATCGTTGCGCCAGACCAGCTGTGAGTTCGGGAGCGTCTGATTGAGAAGCGCGAAGTAAGCAGGGCTGTGACCGCCGGGTAGATCGCTCTCGCTCACGGCGAGCGTGAAGCTCGGATACGGCGCCTCGCCGACGAGCGACGCATAGAACTGGAAGATGGCGGTGGAGCGCTCGGCGATTCCGCGCGCGCGGGAAGCCTGCCGCGGGTTGGCCTGCACGATCAACGACACCCCTTTGTCGCGCGCGGCATCCTCGGATGGCCCGTGTTCGATGCCGCCACGTTCCGTGTCGTCGGACGTCGTGATGCGCATCTCGGCGGTGGTCACGGTGCTGAACCGGCTGATGACGCATGACAGATATCGCACGGGCCGATCCGCATCGAACACGAACAGTTTACGCGGGCGTTCACCGGATTCGACCGGCCCCGGTGCGGGAGCCGGTGGCCCCACCGGCGTACCGCTGGCGACGACGTCGAACTCTTGTGGCACCGTGATGCGGAGCTTCGCCGTGGCGTAGTCGGTCACAGTGGACTGCGGATACCAGTAGCTGCGGTTGCTGTAGACGTAACGGGGCTCCGCCTGCAGCACGAACGGCTCCGGATCCTGGAGCGTGATGGCTTCGCGGTCGAGCGTCTGCGGCTCGAGCCGGCCGCTGTACAACACCTGCAGCGGAAGCTCGGCATCGCGGGTCGCCGCGGCCGGCAGGCTGATGATGATGCTGTTCTGCCCGACGATGCGAAGGTGAAGAAGACGGCCGAACTCGGGCGAGTACACGCCGCGTACCGTGAGCGAATCGGCGAGGCGCAGCGTCAACGTCGTCGCAAACGGCGCGCGCACGCGCACGACCATCTTGGCCAGGCCGTCAATCCACAATCGCTCGGGACTGAACGCGGCCTCGATGTCGTAGGACAGGACGTCGTAGTCGACGAGGTCGTCCTCGCTGTAGAACCGACCGCGCTCGGCGAGCTTCGCGCTCGAGGCGTAGACCGAGATGTTCTTGCGACGCTTGCGATCGAAGAGCGACACGTCTTCGGCGTCGTCTCCGACGCGCGTGTAGGTCAGGTTGCCAAACCGTTTGGTCCTGAACTCCGCGATCATGTCGCCCGACACGGGCACGAGGGACCAGCGGTCGCGGCTGAGATCCGTGAGATCGATCTGAAGCGCACGTCCGATCGTTTCGTCGAAGAACTCCTGGGCCCGGCGGAGATCCGCCGGCGCGACCGCGCGGGCCACCAGCGAGTCTTTCGCGAAGTACAGCGCGAAGTCCGACGGCCGCACCCGCACGAGGGCACACTCGAAGTCCGCGTTGAGGGCCTCTTCGCCGGCAAAGATCCGCACCTGCGTGCGCTCGGCTTCGTCCGGTGGTGAGAACATCAGACGCCCACGCCCCATCAGCACGACGGCGGTCGCGCCGTCGGGCGTGCGCGCGACGAACGCGCTGCCGGACGTGAGCTTGATCGCGAGGTCCTGCCCGTTCACCGTGAGATCGTGGACGTCGAACTGCTGCGACGAGTCGAGTGACAGCCGGTAGAGGCCGG
>DATAEK010000046.1:0-7343 GCA_036258055.1 Vicinamibacterales bacterium | reverse complement strand
GCACTGGTGCGGGAGGCCGCGCGACGCGGACTGCTGGCGACAATCTATCGGCCGTCGCTCATCTCTGGCGACAGTCGCACCGGCTCGTTCAATCGCGACGATCTGCTCTCGCTGATGATCAAGGGGGCCGTCGAAATGGGCGTCGCGCCCGATCTCGACTGGACGCTCGACTGCCAGCCGGTAGACGTCGTCTCGCGCCAGATTCTTCAGCTCTCGGCGCAACCCGGCAGGTTGTTCCATCTCGTCCACGACCGTCCGCGACACTGGCGCGAGTGCCTGCTCTGGATGCGGCTCGCGGGATACCAGGTACGGTTGCTGGCCTATCCCGAGTGGCTTCGCGTGCTGGACGAGCACACGCGGCCAGGTGCTCCTGGAAGCCCGACACTGCGCCCGCTCAGGGCGTTCTTCCTCGAGCGGCTCACGTCGGCGGAGGGTCTGACACGGCCGGAGCTGTACGAAGAATCCAGGCGCACGACAGCGGTCGCGCAGCGGACGACGGCGCTGCTCCATTCCAGAAGCGCGGAAACACCACCTCTGGACGCGGCACTACTCGATCGTTACTTCGATGCGTTTGCGAACAGCGGACATCTGTCCGCGCCGGCACGACCCCGCAAGCAGTACGCAGCGCGTGTCTTCGACGAGTCATTCTTCTCGGGCGTTTTGCATGCCTGCGAGCTGAATGGCGAAGTCACTCGTGCCGAGCTCCTCGGCAGCGGGTCCGAACACAGCATCATCAGCGAGCTCACAGCGTGGCGCACCGGTTGCGCTGCGGGTCTGCTCCGCTATCGCCTGCACTTCGCGGCTGGAACGGTGCGCAACGTCGTCGTGAAGGTCAAAGCATCGGACAAAGAGGCAATTGCCGTCGGGGCTGCCCTCGCAACTCTCTGCGGCGAACGGATCGGCGCTGCGTACGAGCGATGGCAGGATCGTGTGGGTCTGGCTGCGTCGCACCTCAGGGAACCTGCGATCTACGCGATGCAGGATCCCCGGTTCGTTCGGCACATGCCGGCCATGCTCGGTTGCTCGATCGACCCGGACAGCGACGCGCGAACGCTCGTCCTCGAACAGATCGATCGCCCGATCCTGATGAACTCCGTCATGCGACCGTGGATGTGGACTCCGCGTCATCTCAATCTGGCGATCGATGGGCTCGCGGCGCTGCAGTCCGCATGGTACGGACACACGGAAACGCTGCTCGAACAACCGTGGATTGGTTGGGTCGCTTCCTCCTCGGCGATGGCCGAGATGACCGACCTCTGGGAGGCACTCGCGGAGCAGGCTGGCCCGCTGCTCGAGCGCTGGGCCGGCGCCGACGCCGTCCGCCGGCATCGCCACGCGATCGACTCGATTGAACAGTGGTGGCCACTGCTCGAACGGACGCCGCGGAGCCTGATCCATCACGACTTCAATCCCCGAAACCTGTGCTTCCGGCGGCACGCTGGCGAGCTGCGGTTGTGCGCGTACGACTGGGAGCTCGCGACCGTTGGCGCGCCGCAGCGCGACCTGGCTGAGTTGATCTGCTTCGTCCTGACACGGCGTGCCACCGATGCGGAAATCGATGGTGTGATCGAGCGGCACCGGGCGGCGCTCGAACGCGAGGCTGGCGTGAGCATCGGCGCGGCGGGCTGGCGTCGCGGCTTTCACGCGGCTCTTCGCGACCTCCTCGTCAACCGGCTCGCGATGTACGCGCTCATCAACCGCGTGAAGCGGCAGGATTACCTGCCACGGGTGCTCTCCACGTGGCGGCGTCTGGACGATCACCTCTCAGCCCATGGGGGTCTGGCGTGACGCATCCTCAATCGCCGCTGGCCTGTTTTCATCCGAGCAACACCCTCACCTACCTGTCGCTCCTGGCCGGCGTCGGCTCGATTGCGGCCGCTGCGCACGGGAGCGGGTCCGCAGCGGGCGCGCTCATCGCTCTTGCCGCGATCGCGGACACCTTCGACGGCCGGCTCGCGCGGCGGTTCATCCGCAGCGACTCTATGCGCGCGTTTGGCGCTGAGCTCGACAGCCTGTGCGACGCGGCGGTCTTCGGCGCGGCGCCGATCATCTGTGCCGCGTGGCTGAATCCTCCGCTCGCGGGACCGCAGGAGCTCTTCTGGTGGGGCAGCGCATTCGTTTACGTCGCGTGCTGTGTGACCCGGCTCGGCTTCTACAATCTCGCGGACGACGCTGAAGGGTTCGTTGGCGTGCCGGCGCCGGCGGCCGCGCTACTGTGGTCGACGCTGCGGTTGACGGACCCGGCACCCGGCCTCGAGGCGGCGCTGCTCGGCCTCGCGGGAGCCGCGATGGTCGCGCCGATTCGAGTTCCCCGGCCGGCGGGCGCCGGGCTCGCTGCCTTCGTGGCGTGGCCGCTCGGGCTGCTGGGCGTGTACCTCGATGCGCTATTGCGGTGAATCAACTAGCTGGTGCGTTTGGCCATTGGCTATCGCCCATCCTGGCGGTCACTGTTCGCCGCCTGGCGTCCGACGGCGAACAGCTGACGCTCGCCGCGGACGTACATCGTGCTGCCCGCAATCGCCGGTGTCGCCATGAGCGGCTCACCCATCGGATTCTTCGCGAGGAGCTTGAATTCGGCGCCGGTCTGCACGACGAACATGTCGCCGTCCTCGCTCGAGAGGTAAATCCGTGTGTCGGCGGCGACCGGTGAGGCGCTGAAGCCGCTCCCGCGGTGCTCGAGGCGCTGGCGGTAGATCTCACGACCGGTCCTGAGATCGTACGCATCGAGCAGACCGGCATTCCCGAGCACGTAGACCACGTCCTTGTAGATGAGCGGCGTGGGCATGTAGGAACCGCGACCGGTTTTGCGCCACGCAACGTGCGCGCTCGAATCGGCGTTGTCGGCAGGCGTGATGTCCCCCTGTCCGCCGGGACGGATCGCAAAGATCGGACGCTCCGGTGCCCGCCCGCTCGCGACGACGATCAGCCCCTCGGCAAACACCGGCGTCGGCGCGGTGATCTTCGAGCTGCCGCCCAGCCGCCAGCGTTCGGCGCCAGTATCCGGGTCGTAACCGCGAATGAAGTTCGACGCGTTCGTGACCAGTTCGGCGCTCCCGCCGGACGATGAGGCGTACACAGTGGGCGTGCCCCACGACGGCAGCTCCTTTCGCACCGTCTTCCACACGGTCTTCCCGGTCGCGAGATCCGCGGCAAGCACGAACGATTCGTTCTGCGTGTCGCACTGCACGATCGCGAGGTTCTTGTAGATGATCGGCGAGCTCGCCGTACCCCATTCGTATTCCGGCAGATCGTACGCGCCGGTGTTCAGGACGCCGAGGTCCTTCTTCCACCGCAGCCTGCCATTCATGTCGAACGCATAGAGTCCCTGCGATCCGAAGAACGCGACGATCGTCTTTCCGTCGGTCGCAGGTGTGGCGTTCGCGTACGTCGCTTTGATGTGCCGCTTCTCGCGCGGCACGCCTTCGTAGGCGGTCTGCTGCCAGATAGTGCGGCCGGTTTCACGGTCGAGCGCGATCACCACCCAGCGCTGCGGCGAACGATCCTCTGATGCCGTCCCCTCGCCGTACAACCCAGGCTTGAACGTCACGTTCGCCTGACTGCTGATCGCCGAGGTGACGTAGATGCGATCGTCCCAGACGATCGGACTCGAATGGGCGAGGCCTGGAATCGGGACTCTCCAGCGAATGTTTCGGCCGGTCGTGCCGTCCCACGTGTCAGGTAGGCTCTGGCCGTCAGCCACGCCTGATGCGGACGGTCCGCGGAACGAAGGCCACCGCGCGACCGACGCCGGTGGCCCGGATGCCGCGACGAGGGTGACCGTGGCCAGCGCGGTCAGACCGGCGAGTTGCGTCAGCCGCATGAACTGGCGGCCCTCCCCCCGAACGTGATGCCGAGCGCAGCTTCGATCTGCCGAAGGTGATGGTGCAGGTGCGCCACGTAGTCGGCCATGAAGTAGTCGAGCGTCACGGGTTGCTCTCGCGGGACTGCCTGCCATGCGATTTGATCGAGGTTGTGCTCACGCCGCTCGCGCAACCGCACGTCGTCCGGCATCGCCTCGATGACGCGGGCGATGTGCAGGTTGTACTCGCGCCACAACGTGACGAGTTCGGGCCACGGAGCCTGTTGATACTGCTGCAAGCGAACGAAGTCCTCCTGCGGATAGCCCGGCGCGACGAGATCGTTCGTAACCTGGGCCCGCACGAACCGCAGGTGATTGTTGGCGGCGGAGTCGATCAGGTGGCCGATGATTTCCTTGGCTGACCATTTCCCCGGAGCCGGGTACCGCGCGGCGCCAGTATCGGATACTTCGAGCAGCCGCGCGGCCACGCGCGACACGGTCGTTCGAAGATCCTCGACGTAGTCGATCACTGCGTCTCCTTGATGGCCTGGCGCCTTCTGAGGTCGCCGGAATCGTTTGATGTTTCCGAAGATGCCTCGAATTGTACACGGAGGTCGAACCTTCCAAACCGAAGGCCCGCGGCGTTAACCCGTCATCCTTCGCCCCTCCCCTCGGAAGAGGCCACGCTGCCGATGGACTGCTCAGGCGGGTCGCGCCCGGCCCTTCAACTTCGATATGATTCGGAGTTTGGAGGTTGCATGCGTAGCGTATTGATGATGACCGCGATGTTCATGATGGCCGCCGCGGCGGCTGGCTGGGGCCAGACCCCGGCACCGACGCTGAAAGTCGGCGATCCGGCGCCAGACTTCAGTCTGCAAGCCGGAGACGGCAAGACCTACAAGTTGTCTGACTTCAAGGACAAGCAGGCCGTGGTCCTGGCCTGGTTCCCGAAGGCCTTCACGAGCGGGTGCACGATCGAGTGCAAGTCGCTCGCGGAGCACGGCGACATGATCAAGAAGTTCGACGTGAAGTACTTCATGGCGAGCGTAGATCCGGTGGATGAGAACAAGCGATTCGGCGAGGAGCACAAGGCGGACTTCCCGCTGTTGAGCGATCCGACGAAGAAGACCGCTGAGGCCTACGGCGTGCTGGGCGCGCGGGGCGTGGCCAACCGGTGGACGTTCTACATCGGCACCGACGGCAAGATCCTCGCGATCGACAAAGAGGTGAAGCCCGCAACGTCAGCCGAAGACATGGCCGCCAAGCTTGGCGAGCTGGGAGTGAAAAAGCAGTAGTCAGGAGCGTGCCGCCGGCGTGGACGGCGGCACGATCTTGATCTCGAAGAGCTTGGGCCAGAGCTTCCCGGTGACGAACAGACGGTCGCCCGCAGCGTCATAGGCGATGCCGTTCAGCACGTCCACTCCGGCCGCGTCACGTGGATCGAGGAGCCCCTCGAGATTGATCCAGCCTGTCACCTGGCCGGTCCGCGGTGAAATTCGCGCAATCCGGTTGCTCTGCCACACGTTGGCGAAGATCTCGCCCTTCACGAACTCCAACTCGTTCAGCGCCTTCACCGGCGTCGCGCCGTCGCGGACGTTCAGCCGTCCGGTCTCCCGCAGCGTCGCCGGATCGAGGAACCGCAGCGACGCCGAACCGTCGCTCATGATGAGCCGTGTGCCGTCGTGCGTAAGGCCCCAGCCTTCCCCGGTGTAATTGAACGTCCTCTTCTGCTCGAACGTGGCGAGGTCGTAGACGAAGCCGATCTCGGACTGCCACGTGATCTGAACGAGCACGTCTTTCCAGACGACGATGCCCTCGCCGAAGTGACGCGGATCGATCTTGTGCTCCTGGAGCACTTCGCCGTTTTCCAACCGGACCTTGCGAATCGTCGACTGACCGGTGAGTCCGGTGCCCTCGTACAGCACGCCGTTCACGTATTGAAGCCCTTGGGTAAAGGCGCGGCGATCGTGGGGATAGATTTTGACGATGCGGTAGCCGGAAACGGGAGTTGGCACTGCGGTTTTCTGGGCCATTGCGACCGACGTCGCGCAGACGGCCGCGGCGGTCAACGCGAGTGCGGCGGCCATGCCGCGCGAGACCTGAGTGGACATGGGATGACTGTACTACGTGGTGGTGATTTCACGGGCGGCAAGCGTCAGACCCCTTTCGCCACTTCCACCGCCGACCTCAACGTCAGCGCAACGAAGGTCAGCGTGCCGTTGGTGCAGCCGCCGGTGGGCACTGTCGGAGATCCGACCACAAAGAGGTTGTCGTGATCGTGCGTACGGCCGAAACTGTCGCAGACGCTCGACGCGGCATCGTTGCCCATCCGGCAGCCGCCACCAGGATGATCCAGGTACTGCGATCCGCTCGTGTTGAGGATGCGACCGTTGTGCTCGTGGGCGAGGCGCTCGAAGATGCCGGTGATGTGCTGCTTCGTCGCATCCGCCCGGGCCTGGGTCGGCGCGTCGAGCGCGTGACGGATCGCCGGCATCGGATCCCCGAACGCGTTCTGGTGCGCTGGATCGAGCGTCAGCGCGCTCTCCGCAGCGGGGTGAACGTCGTAGTACGCGCGCACCCTCGCCGCCCCACGCACTGTCCTGGATCGCCAGTCGTCCAGCAGCCGATCGCCGAACAGAAACGCACCTGACCCGTCCTTCAGCCGCGGTTCACGGCCGGCCGAGCTCTCCCATATCCGCAAATCGTGCCTCACGTACGGCACATCATCGCGGCACCGGAAGAACTGGCGCGAGATCAGGCTGTGCTGCTCGTTCATGCCCGGGTAGATCTTCGCGTCGAGCTCGATCTGGGCGGACATGAAGGAGTGCCCGGTCATGTAACGTCCGACCGTTCCCGAGCTATTCGCCAGTCCGTTGGGAAACTTCGGCGCCGTCGACAGCAGCAACAAATGTGGCGACCAGCAATAGCCCGCCGCGAGCACGAAGACCTTCGCGCGATACTCGACGGCTTCGCCGTTGCCGGCCCGCGCGACGCCATCCGCCGAGGCCACTCGTGGTCCATCGCCGGCTAGCGTCAACCGTCTGATGAGCGTGCGGTCGTGCAGCGCAAACGTCTTCCTCTGCAGGAGCTGCTTGAACGTGAAGTCGGGCGAGTAGCGCGCGCCGGTCGGGCAGATCTCGCACGTATTGCAGCGCATGCAGACGGAACGGCCGTCGTACGGCTTCGTGTTCTTCGCCTGCGGCGTTCCCCAGAACGGGATGCCGCTCTTCTCCGCCCACGTCTTCAACTCGCGCAGGTTGTAGGAGAGAGGCATCGGCGGCATCGGATAGGGCTCGGATCGCCGATCCTCGGCGAGAGGCCCCGGCTCACCCGAGACGCCGAGCCGCCGCTCCGCTTCGCAGTAATAACGCTCCAGGTCTGTCCAGGTAATCGGCCAGTCCGTGGCAAGACCGTAGCGCGAATGCAGGGTCAGATCTTCTTCCGAAAACCTGTTGGTAACCCCGCCCCAGTGCAGCGCGGACCCGCCCACGGCCATCGTTCGCGAGATGATGCCGGCGCCCGCCTGATCGTCGATGAAGTCGCC
>DATAEK010000045.1:0-26162 GCA_036258055.1 Vicinamibacterales bacterium | reverse complement strand
CAAGCCGCCTCGCTGCCGTCACGGCCGCGAGTATTCTTCGAGGAGTGGGATGCTCCACTCATCTCGGGTATTCGGTGGGTTGACGAGCTCATCGAGATCGCCGGCGGCCAGACCCTCTTCCCCGAGCTGCGCGATCAAGGGCTCGCAAAGAACCGGATTGTGACGCCCGAAGCGGTCGCTGCAAAAGATCCGGAAGTCATCGTCGCCTCGTGGTGCGGCAAGGCCGTCCGAAGGCAGACGATCGTCAGCAGACCGGGCTGGGATCAGGTCAGCGCCGTCCGCACGAACAGGATTTACGAGATCAAATCGACCTACATTCTCCAGCCGGGGCCCGCGTCGTTGACGGAAGGTGTTACACGGTTGCACGCGTGCATTCGAGGAGGCGGGCACTCACTCAGCTGATCGCGACGCCTTCGTCGCTGCGTCCGCCGATTTCGGCTCACCGCCCGTGCGGATCCGCAGGGGCTGGGCGGTTGTGTCAACGGACAAAGCAGTGCCTTCAGTGGTGTGAGAGACAGCCGAACGGCTGTTGGGTTGCGAAGACGACCGAAACGATTGCAGCGAGCGGACAGAACTCTGGCGGTGATCGAAAAGCATCGAGCATCAGTCGGTGACGCACGCGAGCCCGGGCACCGCGGGTTGCAGCGTTCGGTTCACCATCTCGGGTCGCCTGATCAGCTCGAGGAACTCCATCCGCGTACGCGCATCTTCACGAAAGACACCAAGCATGGCGCTCGTGACCGCCACCGAGTTCTGTTTTTCCACGCCGCGCATCGACATGCAGAGATGCGTGGCCTCCATCACGACCGCGACCCCCAAAGGTCGGACCTTCTCGCGCACCGTCTCGGCGATTTGATTCGTCAGCCGCTCCTGAATCTGCAGACGCCGCGCGAAGATCTCGACCAGACGCGGGATCTTGCTCAGTCCGATGACCCGTCCCTGCGGAATGTACGCGACGTGACACTTGCCGAAGAATGGCAGGAGGTGGTGCTCGCAGAGGCTGTAGAAGTCGACGTCTTTCACGATCACCATCTCGTTATAATCGACGGTGAAGAGCGCGTTGTTCAGCACCGCGTCCACGTCGGCGGAGTAGCCGTTCGTGAGGAAGCGCAGCGATTTTTCCACTCGCTGCGGCGTGTTGAGCAAGCCTTCGCGCGTGGGATCTTCACCAAGCTCTGCGAGGAGCTGCCGGATGAGTTCCTGCATTTGCATATTCTACATCGCGCTCCTGAGCGGTCCGGACGCGCGCGCGCGACCGTTTTCGACAGCGCCGCTTCACGCCCGCGCGGCCACGGTTCGCTCCGTTCAACCCCCCGGTCCCGACGCGCTCTACGCCCATCGCGACGATCTCTCCAGCGCGCGGCAGGCTGCCGCAATCTGGGCCGAACGGCTGCAGCAGAACCCGCGTGACTTCGAGGCGGCGTGGAAGCTCGCGCGCGCGCGGTACTGGCTTGGCGGTCATGCGCCTGAGAACGAGCGGAAAGCGCTCCTGGAGAGCGGCATCGCCGCCGGTCGTACCGCAGCAGCGATCGAACCGAACCGGCCGGAGGGCCATTTCTGGATCGCCGCCAACATGGGTGCCCTGGCGGAGTCGTTCGGGACGGGCCAGGGGCTGAAATACAGGGGCGATATCAAGAACGAGCTCCTGACGGTGCTGAAGCTCGATCCCGCATTCCAGCAGGGATCCGCCGACCGGGCGCTCGGGCGCTGGTACTACAAGGTCCCGGGGCTTTTTGGCGGGTCGAAGAAGAAATCCGAAGAGCACCTCCGGGCATCGCTCGCCTACAACCCGAACAGCACCGCCTCGCACTTCTTCCTGGCCGAGACGCTGACGTCAATGGATCGGGGTGACGAAGCGCGGGCCGAGCTCCAGCGGGTGATCGACTCGCCGCTCGATCCGGACTGGACCCCGGAAGACCGCGAATTCAAGGAGAAGGCCCGCCGCCTGCTCGCCGGGTCCCGCTGACCCTCCTCCAGCTCACGTGGAGTATCCCTAAGACCAATCAATACATGGGCTTGCCGGCTGTTTAGCCCAAGAGTATCCTTTTGGGATTCTGTCGGTATACAACCGGTGTTCTAACTCAGGAAACGTCGGGAGTGAGGAGTCGTGCAATGCATCGGAAGGAGAGCATCATGTTCAGACGAAGGGTCAGCGTGCTCGTCTGGATGCTAGCCGTCGTGGCCATTGCGAGCGCACCGGCGCTCGCACAGGTGCAGACGGGCAGCATTCTCGTGAAGAGCCTCGACGACCAGGGCGCGGTCGTGCCCGGCGTCACGGTCACCATCAGCAGCCCGGTTCTCGTGTCCGCCACCATGACCGGTGTGACCGACGAACTGGGAACCTACCGGTTCCCGTCGCTCCCACCCGGAACCTACACGGTGAAAGTGGAGCTCCAGGGGTTCCAGACCGTCAGCCGCGAGGGCATCGTCGTCAGCGTCGGCAACACGACGCCGGTAGATCTGACGATGAAAGTCGGCAACATGTCCGAGACGGTGATCGTCGCGGCCGAGTCGCCGACGATCGACACGACCTCAGCCAACGTCAACGTGCACCTCGACGCCAAGCTGCTCGAGACCACGCCGAGCGGCCGGGACATCTGGTCGATCATCGAGTACAAAGTGCCAGGCCTCGTGATGGACACGCCCGACGTCGGTGGGAACCAGGGCGGCCTGCAGCGCGGCATCACCGCGCGCGGAACCGGCAACGGCCAGAACACGCAGATGCTCAACGGCGTCAACGTCGGCGACCCTGCGGCGATTGGTTTTGCCGGGTATTACTACGATCCCAGCTCGTTCCAGGATATCCAGGTTTCGAGCGGGGCCAACGACATCACCGTGCCGACCGGCGGTGTGTTCATCAACATGGTTACGAAGAGCGGGACGAACCGCTTTAGCGGGCAGGTTCTCGACACCTATCAGGGCAAGAGCACGCAGTGGGACAACATCGATAGCGATCTGCAGCAAGCTGGCCTTCGGCCCAACGCCTCCGCGGTGGATTACATCAAGAACTTCAACGTCAATAGCGGCGGTCCCATCCTGAAGAACAAGCTCTTTTACTTTGCGGCCCTCAACGATCAGCGGACGGCTGTCCATTTCGCCGGCTTCCCTTCGCCCGCCTGGACGGGCGCCCCGGAACCGGACACGACCAACATCACGTCGATCTTCGCGGATCCGACCTATCAGCTGAGCACGAATCACCGGCTTCAAGCGACGGTGAGCCGGCAGGTTTACGACAAGATCAACCGCGGGGCCGATGGATCGAACGGCACGCAGGATCCGCAGTCGGTCTGGCACGAGCACGACATCCTCGCGGTCTACCAGGGCCTGTGGAACTGGGTCGTCAGCGATCGTATGTTCGCCGACACGCGGGTCAGCTACAACAGCATCAACTTCCCGCTGAACCTCAAGACCGATTTCCAGACGCTGCTGGATCAGTCGACGAACATCCGCACGCGCGCCAACACGATTCAGCAGATCATGGACCGCCGCCGGCTCGAGATCTCCTCGAACTGGCAGTACTACATCCCGCAGGCGCTCGGCGGCCGTCACGAGATCCGCGCCGGCTTCGACAATACGTACACGCCGGAAGACGTCGATCTCGCGATCAATGACGATGTGCGCGACACGTACCGGACCCAGCCGTCGAGCACCGGTGCGCCCCCCGGACCGGTGTCGGTGCAGCTGTTCAACACGCCGCTCCATCAGAAGCGTGCGGTGATGATCACCTCGCTGTACGCGCAGGACTCGTATTCGTACAAGCGCATCACGGCCTCCGGCGCGTTCCGCTGGGAGCGCGTCGAAGGCTGGCTGCCGGCGCAGGTCGATCCCGCCAGCCAGTATTTCCCCGAAGGCACCGTCATCAACTCGGGGTTCGGCACCTACACGCTGGTGCGGAACCTGCCGGAGGTGCGTGACGTGCCCCTCTGGCACAACACCGGCCCACGTGCGAGCTTCATCTACGACGTGTTCGGCAACGGCAAGACGGCTGTGAAGGCGTCGATCGCACGCTACTACGATCAGATTGGCACCGGCACGCCGGGCGGCGTGAACCCGAACGGTCTGGTGAGTCAGACCTTCGTGTGGAACGACACCGGCGACCTCGTGTTCCAGCCGAGCGAGCTGGGCGCGCCAAACGGCGCGATCTCGGCGCCGCTCTCGGCCGATCTGCTGAAGCAGCACTTCCTCCTGACGAAGCGGCCGTACCGCAACGAGTTCACCGCAGGCGTCGATCATCAGCTGATCCCGGACCTGCGGCTGAGCGTCACGTACATCCAGCGTGCGGAACACGATCAGATCGTGACGCTCGAGCAGAACATCCCGTTCGACTACTACACGCCCGTCAACTTCCCGGATCCCGGTCCGGACGGCGTCACGGGTACTGCGGACGACACGACCCTGACCGTCTTCAGCGAAAACCTGCCGACCGTGCCCAGCCTGACCGGGCCGGCCAACGACGACCGCGGAAACCAGCAGTACCATGGTGTGGAGTTCACGGCGAGCAAGCGGTACAGCAACCGGTGGCAGCTCCTCGGCGGTTACACCTACTCGAGGACGACCCTCAACGGCACGACGACGATTACGTCGCCCAACTCCTTCATCAACATCAACGGGCGGTCGTCGATCGATCGCGCGCACAACTTCAAGCTGACGGGGTCGTACATGCTGCCCTACGAGATTCTGGTCAGCGGCAACCTGCGGGCGACGTCCGGTCAGCCGTACACGCGGACGATCTCGGTCACAGGACTTCCTCAGAACGTCAACGGATTCAACGTCAACGCACAGCCCCGCGGATCGTACGAGTTTCCGTGGATTCGAACCGTGGACACTCGCGTCGGCAAGATCTTTCGCTTCGGCGTCCACGAGTTCGAAGCCGACATGGACGTCTACAACCTGTTCAACAGCAACGCCGTGTTCAACGTCCGCACGACCACGGGCACGGTGAACGTCACGGATTTCACGAACAACACGACGGTCCGGATCGCGCAGTTCAACTCGCCGATCGGCGTGCTCGGACCGCGGATCATCCGTTTCAACGTCAGCTACAAGTTCGGACAGTAGAGAGACACCCAACGAAGGGGGCGGACCGGTTCGACCGGCCCGCCCTCCCTTTGGTGCTCCTTGCGCCTTGGCTTATCAGTACTTATAGAACCCCTGTCCGCTCTTCTTGCCAAGCCTTCCAGCCAGGACCATTCGCTTCAGCAGCGGCGGCGGCGCGTAGGCGGGCTCGCGATACTCGTCGAACATGATGTTAGCGATGTAGTAGGTCGTGTCGAGCCCGACGAAATCCAGCAGCGTAAACGGACCCATCGGATAGCCGCAGCCGAGCTTCATTCCCTTGTCGATGTCCTCAATGGTGCCGAGACCGTGCTCGTACGACCGGATCGCATCGAGCAGGTACGGGACCAGGAGACGGTTGACGATGAAGCCGGGCTTGTCGGGCGCGGTAATCGGCTCCTTTCCAAGCGACTGCGCGAAGCCGAACACTCGCTGATAGGTCTCCTCGCTGGTCGTCAACGCGCGAATGACCTCGACCAGCTTCATGATCGGAACCGGGTTGAAGAAGTGCAGCCCGGCGAACCGATCAGGCCGCTTCGTCTTCGCGGCGAGCTCGGTGATGCACAGCGACGACGTGTTGGAGCAGAAGATCGTGTGGTCCGTCACGACGGCGTCGAGCGCGGCGAACGCCTGCGCTTTCTCGGCGACGTTCTCGATGATCGCCTCGATGATGAGATCGCAGCCGGCGAGATCGTCGAGCTTCGTGGTCCCCGACAGGTTGGCGAGCGTTTTCTCCTTCGCCTCCGGCGTGACCTTGCCCTTTTCGACACCGTCCGACAGGAATTTCTGAATTCGGCCCAGGCCTTTGTTCAGGAACGGCTCCTCGACTTCGCGAACGATCGTTTTGTAGCCTGCCGTGGCTGACACCTGCGCGATCCCCGCGCCCATCAGCCCGCATCCGAGGACGCCTACGGTCTTGACCTCACTGCTCACGCTGCTCTCCTATGAGTAAACCGGCCCGTGGCTCGTTACAACGTTTCCACGATGGCCGCGATGCCTTGGCCCCCACCAATACACGCGGTCGCCAGTCCACGCTTGAGGCCACGGCGCCGCAGCTCGAGGATGAGCGACAGTAGAATCCGCGTACCGGTCATCCCGAGCGGGTGACCGAGCGCGATTGCGCCGCCGTTTACGTTGACCTTCTCGCGATCGAGTCCGAGCTCTTTCTCGACCGCCAGATACTGCGCCGCGAAGGCCTCGTTGACCTCGATGAGATCGATGTCCTTCAGATCCAGGCCCGCCTTGTCCAGGACCATTCGCGTCGCCGGCGCCGGGCCCATGCCCATCAGCGACGGCTCGACACCGACGACGGCCCAGTGTGCGAGCCGGGCAACAGGCGCGAGCCCGTACTCCTTGACGCCCTTTTCGGAGGCGAGCAGGAGCGCCGCGCCGCCGTCGACGATACCCGATGCGTTTCCTGCAGTAACGCATCCGTTCTTGCTGAACGCAGCCGGCAGTTTTTCCAGCACCTCCATCGTCGTATCCGAACGCAGGTGATCGTCCTGCGCGAAAACCTCGACGCCTTTCCGGCTCTTGATCTCGACCGGAACGACTTCTTCCTTCAGACGGCCCGCTTTCCACGCCTTGTCGGCGAGTTGCTGGCTCCGAAGAGCGTACCGATCCTGCGCTTCGCGGGTGACGCCGTACTTCGTGGCGCAGTTCTCAGCGGTTCCCGCCATCGTGCATCCGCAGTGCGTATCGAGGAGAGCCGACCAGAGGGTGTCCTCGAGCTGACCCTGGCCGAGTCGCAGCCCGCTGCGCAGGCCGCGGATGACGTGCGGCGCCTGGGTCATGCTTTCCATTCCCCCGGTCAGAACGACGTCGGCTTCGTCGAGGAGAATCATCTGACCGCCGCTGACGGCGGCCTGGATCCCCGAGCCGCACAGCCGGTTCACCGTCAGCGCCGGAACTTCGATGGGCACACCGGCTTTCAACCCGACGTGACGCGCGCCGTACACCGCGTCAGCGCTCGTTTGCAGGACGTTGCCGAAGACGACGTGATCGATCATTTCCGGCTTCACGCTGGTGCGTTCCATCGCGGCACGCGCGGCAATCGCCCCGAGCTCGAGCGCGGACAGATCCTTCAGTTTCCCCGCATACTCCGCCATCGGCGTGCGCGCGCCGCCCAATATGTAGATCTCTTTCGTCATCGATCCTCTCTCTCACGAGCCATTTGTGCGAATCCCTGCCGCAATCGCATCACCCGCCTCACGCGTGCCGAGCCGGCCGGCGATGTCCTGCGTGACGTGCCCACCGCGTACCGCGCGCAGGACCGCGGCATCAATCGCCCGCGCTTCGTCCTCGAGCCCCAGCGTCTCGAGCATCAGTCCGGCCGACGCGATCGCGCCGATGGGATTCGCGAGGTTTTTTCCGGCAAACTTCGGCGCCGATCCATGAACGGGCTCGAACATCGACGTACGGCCCGGGTGAATGTTCCCCGATGCCGCCATGCCCAGTCCGCCCTGAAATGCCGCGCCAAGATCCGTGATGATGTCGCCGAACAGGTTATTGGTGACGATCACCTGAAACTGACCGGGATCGAGGACCATGTACATCACCAGCGCGTCGATGTAGTAGTGGGTCGCGTCGATCCCGGGATACTGGGGGGCCAGCTCGTGGAACACGCGCTGCCAGAGCGCATGCCCCTGCTGCATGGCGTTGCTCTTGTCCGCCATGCATACCTTTGTCAGGCCGCGTGCCTTCGCGAAGTCGAACGCGTGCCTGACGATCCGATGGACACCCTTCCAGGTGTTGAGTTCTTCCTGAATGGCAATCTCGTCTTCCGTGCCCGCCTTGAACCGTCCGCCGACGCTGACGTAGAGCCCTTCGGTGTTCTCGCGGAAGACGGTGAAGTTCACGTCGTTCGGGCCGCGTCCCTTCAGCGGACACAGCCGCTCGTCGAGGAGCTTCACGGGCCGGTAATTGACGAAGAGGTCCAGCTCGAAGCGGGTGCCGAGCAGAATGTCGCGCGCGTGGCGGTTGTCCGGAACCCGCGGATCGCCGAGCGCCCCGATGAAAATCGCATTGAACTCGCGGAGCAGATCGTAGCCGTTCGGCGGGATGGTGATGCCCGACTGCAGATAGTAATCGGCGCTCCACGGCAGCTGCTCGAGTTCGAACGAGCGCCCGAAGCGTTCGCCGACCGCGGTCAGCACCTTGACGGCCTCAGCCGTCACTTCCTTGCCGATGCCGTCGCCGGGAATGATCGCAAAGCGCATGATGCCCGTGGGTGCCTACGATGCCGACTCGTATCTTTCGACCGCCAACGCCATCCCGAGGCCTCCGCTCACGCAGAGCGTCGCGAGGCCCCGGCGGGCGTTCCGGCGCTGCATCTCGTAGAGCAGCGTCACGATAATCCGAACGCCGGTCGCGCCGATCGGATGGCCGAGTGCGATGGCGCCGCCGTTCACGTTCAGCTTCTCGAGCGGGATGGGCTCGTCCTTGAGCACGGCCAACACCTGAGGCGCGAACGCCTCGTTCAGCTCCACCAGATCGAAGTCGGACATGCTCAGACCGGTGCGGGCAAAGAGCTTCCGGATCGCCGGCACCGGACCGATTCCCATGATCCGCGGATCGACACCCGCTGACGCCCAGCCAAGAAGTCTTGCCATGGGACGCGCGCCGATCTCGGCCGCCTTCGCGGCGCTCGTCACGACGACCGCAGCCGCGCCGTCGGTGATGCCCGACGAGGTGCCGGCGGTAATGATGCCAGGCGCCCCTTCGACCATCCCGAAGACCGGGGTGAGCTTCGCCAGCCCTTCGAGCGTCGTGTCCGCCCGCGGATGCTCGTCGCCCTCGACGACGGTCGCTTTGCCCTTTGCGTCCCGGATGGTTACTGGTGTGATCTCGTCGCGGAAACGCCCCGCCGCAATTGCCTGCGCGGCGCGGCGCTGGGTCTCGAGCGCGTAGGCGTCGGAGGCCTGGCGAGTGATTCCGTACTGCCTTCCCAGAACCTCTGCGGTTTCTCCCATGATCATGCCGCAGAGCGAACAGGTGAATCCGTCCCGGTACATCGCGTCGACGAGGACGAAATGGCCCATGCGATGTCCCCACCGCGCGTCCTCGGAGTCGACGAGATATGGCATGCGGCTCATGGACTCGACGCCACCGGCCACGACGACCGAGGCATCGCCGATGATGATCGATCGCGCAGCGTCGACGACGGCCTGCATGCTCGAAGCGCAGGCCTTGTTGATCGTGTGCGCCGTCACCGAATCCGGAAGTCCTGAACGTCGTACGACCTGGCGCGCCGTGTTGGGACCCGATCCCGCCTGCCGTCCGTGCCCGACCAGCACCTCGTCAACCAGGTCTGGAGAAACCCTGGCGCGCTCGAGCGCGGCACGGGTGGCGAATGCACCAAGCTCGGCCGGGTGAACGTTGCGAAACGATCCTCCGTAGCGCCCAATCGGCGTGCGGGCAGCCCCCACAATCACGACATCCGAGACCTGCATATCCTTTCAATCATAGCGCAGCGGTCGCAATGCACGCGGAAGACGGCTGATTTGAGCGGTCGGTCTCGCCTGGAAAAACGTGATGGCTTGCCCACGCGCGCCACCACGGACTGTTTCAGCGGTTGCGGGTGGGAGCTAGCTGGAACGTAAGACGGACACAGGTGGGACGACGTCGGGGGCATCCTCAGGGTTTCGCTGGCGGCGCTTGCGCACGTTGTCGCAGACAAGACGTTTGAAGTCCGCCGACATTCCGAAGTTCAGGAGCAATCCAATTTCGATATCCGATGCCTTCAGGTAGTTCAGAACCTGCACCCGATGACCGTCGTCGAGCTCGGGGGCAGCCTTGACTTCGACCAGTACCAGCGAGTCAATCAGCAAGTCTGCCCTGAACGTCGCCAGCCGCTCGCCTCGGAACCACACCGGCAGCGCAGCATCTTCTTGAACGAGCATCCCGGCCGCCTTGAGCGCGAGGACCATCGCGCGTCGATACACGAACTCGGGAAAGCCCGTCCCGAGCTCGTTGTACACGGCGAAGAACACCGTGAGGACCCTTTGCGTCAGGTTCGTGTTGAGCAGGCGTGGTGGCGGCGTTTCGAAATCCATGGGGTCCGCGATCGCAAAGATCAAACCAGCGGGAAGTTCGAGAGAATTCGCGGGCACACCTGCCGAAGGCTGCAGTTATCGCACGGGTGGCGTGCATGCCCGATCGCAGATCCTTCACCGCAGTGGAAGAGATCTTCGAGCGTCGTCAGACATCGGCGACAACGGCATCGGGATCGAAGCGCTTGAGCACCGAGTCGAGATCGGCCGCCGTAAATGGCTTGGCGAGGACGGCGACGTCCGAAAGATTGCCCTCCAGGTCTTCGATCGAGTTGGTGTCTCCGGTGATGAAGACGAACCGGTGGCGGATCTCGGGATCGCGGAGGTGCAGGTTCCGATAGAGGTCGATGCCGGACATCCCTGGCATCCGGACGTCGCACAACACCAGTTCCGGGTGGAAGTCCGGAACGAGTGCGAGCGCCGCCTCCCCCGTTTCCGCGCCACGTACGTCGAACCCCCGGCGTTCGAGGAATCGCACGAGCAGCTGACGGATCGGATCCTCGTCTTCTATCACCAGCGCCCGCCGCATGGACTCCGGCCGGGGCGTCGGCTCGCGCGTCGTTCGGGTTGCGGGGGTGTGCGCTGGCAGCGAAAGGCGGAACGTGGCCCCGGATGGGGCGTCGCGAAGCGTCAGCGTACCGCCGTGCGCGAGCGCGATACCGTGGGAAATGGAGAGCCCCAGACCGGTGCCCTCGCCGATGTCCTTGGTCGTGAAGAACGGCTCGAAAATCCGCCCTCGCAGGTGCGGGCGGACACCTGGCCCGTCATCCGAGACTTCAACCACATGCTGGCCATCGAGACTCAACGTGCGAATCGTGATCGTGCCGCGCCCTGTCCCCTCGTCGATCGCCTGTTCCGAGTTCAGCAGCAGGTTGAGGATCACCTGCTGGATCTCTTCGCGGTTCACGAGAACGGGCAGAGGTTCGACCGCGCAACGCATATCCAGGACAACATCCCGCTGATACAGGTGATACTCGCGCAGTTCCGCCGTCTGCCGGACGATGTGGTTGAGATCGGCGGCGGCGCGATCGGGCGTCGTGCGTCGCACGAACGACAGCAGGTTGCGCATGATGTGTCCGGCTCGGCCGGCTTCACGGCGCACCAGCTCGAGATCGTGGCGGCTGACCGTGATGTCGGACCGATCGTCCAGCATCAGCTCGACGCTGCCCACGATAGTCTGCAACGGGTTGTTCAGTTCGTGAGCCACGCCAGCCACGAGCTCGCCGATTGCCGACAGCCGCTCGCTGTGCACGAGCTGATCGCGCAGCCTCAGCTCGTCGGTGACGTCGCGTTCCACGTTCACGTAGTGCGTCGCTGTCCCGTAGCGATCCTTCAGCGCGACTACGGTCCCGGCCGACGGGAACGTGCTGCCATCGTGGCGCCGCCGATGGAGCGTGCCGCGCCACAATCCCTTCGCGGCGACTTCTGCCGTAACCATGTCGGCGAGCAGCTCGTATCCGGCGGCGACCGGCTGTGGAAAGCGCATCAGCGAGAGCTCACGGCGTGAGTAGCCGACCGCACGATGAAACGCCTCGTTCGCATGCTCGAACGATCCGTCCGCCCGGGTGATGACGATGAGGTCGCCGGTGTGCTCCGTTGCCGCCGCCAGCAGCCGCAGCTGCGCATCCGTGCGACGCAGCTCGCCGCGCTGCACGACCAGACGCAGCGTCAACAGCGCGAGTCCCGCGACGGTCGCGAGTCCGGTGAGCAGAAGGCGGAAGGACCCCAGGGACTCGGACGTCTGCTGAAACTGATAGGCGCCGTACCCGATCAGCGGAATGATCAGCACCGGAGTTGCAGACATCACCGCGAAAAGCGTCGTCGAAGGCCGGTCGGTCACGTACTCGTCGGCCTCCGGCGACGAGGGCGCCATGTCCGCCGCAAACGCGTAGCACAGGAATGGCGTGATCCAGGCGAAATCGTAGAGTGTACCGATGCGATAGGTCCCGATGTCGATGGCGTGGCTGGTGATCAATCGCAGGCAAAAGCCGAGAACCGATCCGATCGCGAGCGTCGCGTAGACCGGACGCCACGCGCTGTTCCACCCGACGATCAGCGCCACGATCATGCCCATCATCAGCAGCGCACGGTAAACCTGGACGACAACGAGCAGCGCCTGCTCGGAGCCTTCGCCGACGATGTTCGGGACGAGCACGAAGTAGGAGTAGAGGAAGCCGGCGAGCAAACCGTAACTCGCGATGTTCACGCCAATCGCCGCGGTCTGATCCTGTCGAACGCCCTTGTGGGGGGCCGCGACCAGCGCAATGAACGGACCGAGCCCGCCGCAGAGGCTGAAGATCGTGTGCCACTCCAGCCAGGAGGGATGTCGCGCGATCAGCTCTCCGTAGGCCCAACCGACGTGTCCGACCAGCCACACCGCCATGCCAATGGCGAACGTGAACCAGAAGAGGCGCTGCGACCCCGCCCATTGCCGCCGCCGGCGAACGATCGTCACGATCACGATCGACGCCGACACGATCACGCCGAGGTTGCCGAAGAGCGACAACGCCATCGAATGATCGCGAAGCGCCCATCCCGCGACGGAATAGACGAGCAGATAGCTGAGCCCGAAGATCAGATAGCGCACGTCGGTGGCTGTTGGGGAACGGTGAACTCTAGCACGAAACTGGCCGTAAGCCGCGGCGAAACGAGCGGTTGACCTACCTCAGCGGTTCTAGTCGGACCCGCAGAGTGACTCAGGCAGTCACCCCAATCAGATTTCCTCGAGGTCGATCTGCGCCCGCTGAAGTTTTCCGCTGAAATCGACGTAAATCGACTTCCACTCGGAGAACACATCGAGAGCGGCGCCGCCGGCCTCCCGATGTCCGTTACCGGTGTTCTTGGTCCCACCGAACGGCAGGTGCACCTCGGCACCGATGGTCGGGGCGTTGACGTAGAAGATGCCCGTGTAGAGATCGCGCATCGCCGTGAACGCGCGATTGATGTCCTGCGTGTAGATCGACGCGGACAGCCCGTACTCGACGCCGTTGCCGATCTGGATGGCTTCGTCGAGCGAGCGGCATGGAATCACCGACACGACCGGCCCGAAGATCTCCTCTTTCGCGATCCGCATTGACGGCGCGACGTCGGCGAAAATCGTCGGCTCGTGGAAATAGCCGGCCCCGTGAGCACCCGAGTCGAGCCGTCGTCCGCCGGTCACGAGTCGTGCGCCTTCGTTCCGGCCGATCTCGACGTACTTCATGACCGTCTTGAGCTGACTCTCGCTGTTCGACGGTCCCATCTGCGTTTCCTCCTTCAACCCGTCGCCGACCACGAGCGAGCGGGCACGCGCGACGAACTGATCGAGGAAGGTCTTGTAGACCTTTTCGTGGACGACCACCCGACTGGCCGCGGTGCACCGCTGACCCGTCGTCCCGAACCCGCCCCACAGACAACCATCGACGGCAAGCTCGAGATTCGCGTCATCCATGATCATGATGACGTTCTTGCCGCCCATCTCGAGGTGGACTTTCTTGAATCCAGGCGCCGCCGCCTGATTCACGATGCGACCCACATGCGTGGATCCGGTGAACGAGACGACGCGCACCGCGTCATGTGTCGTCAGCGGTGTGCCCACCTCGTCACCATCGCCGGTGACCATGTTGACCACGCCGTGCGGGATCCCGGCGTCTTCGAGCACCTTGACGAAATTGACGGCGGAGAGTGGTGTCTGCGATGCGGGCTTGAAGACGACGGTGTTGCCGCAGACCAGCGCGGGGATGATCTTCCACGACGGGATGGCCATCGGGAAGTTCCAGGGCGTGATGATCGAACAGACGCCGAGCGGCTGGCGCACCGACATCGCGAATTTGTTGCGCAACTCGGACGGAACCGTCTGTCCGAACATGCGTCGTCCCTCGCCCGCCATGTAGAAGGTCATGTCGATGGCCTCCTGCACGTCGCCGCGGGTTTCGTTGAGGACCTTCCCCATCTCGCGCGTCATGTCCCGGGCGAATTGCTCTTTGCGCTCGACGAGCAGCTGCGCCGCCTTGAAGAGAAGCTCGGCCCGGCGGGGGGCGGGGACGAGCCGCCACTCTTCGAACGCTCTCGACGCCGCAGCGAGGGCAGCCTCGACGTCCTGCCGGCGTGAATGCTGGAAGAGGCCGATGAGATCGGACGTGTTCGCGGGGTTGCGATTCTCGAAGGTCTCGCCCGACGACGCGGGTGACCACTTGCCGTCGATGAAGTTGTTGAAGGTCGTCGCACTCAGCGTGGTCGGCATGACAATTAATTATAGCCGCCTCGCCGAATCCGCCGGTGGGCGGGACCGTCTTTATCCGTCGGTGCGCGCCGCGGCGACGTAGGCACTGATCGTGCTCTCGTGACCGCCGGGACCGACCGCCGCGACACCGAACACGAAGTCGTCTACGTTCTTGTGCGGAAGCACGTACTCCGTGACGTTGCCGACATACAGCTCGTGCTCCCAGTCCGGCGCCCACGCGTCGCGCCAGAAGATGCGATAGCCGGTCGCTCCGGGTGACGCGTTCCAGCGAAGGTGGGCGTCATAGCCGGACGGCCGCCGATCCAGCATAGGCGCGCCGCGGTCGGTGCTGACGACGGGCGGCGCAGGCGCGAGGGCCAGCGTCGCCATGGCGGCGGCGTTCACCCGCGCGTTCTGAGCGAGATACGGGAACGACACGCCGTCGAGCGTGTCGTTGGCATTGTGCTGCTTCGAGTAGTTCTCGCGGCTCTCGCGGAATCCAACCGCCGCGAACCCCTCGGCATTGAAGCCACTGTGATCGCCGCCGCGGCTGATGCGATCGCGGCGCGCCATCAGCCTGATACGATGTGAAGGCACGTAACGCGCCGCGATGCGTCGCGTGAACTGCGCGAGCGACCGCGAGGGCGAGTCCTCGGGTCCTTCCGAATACAACCGCACCGTCGCGCCGTCAACGGTACCGTCGCCGCCGGTGCTGTTACCGACGATGTCGTTGTTGAAGAGCGCCTGTACCGGCACCTTCTGATCCTTCATCGCCTTCGCGTGCGCCCGTGATCCGAGGAGTCCCTGCTCCTCGCCCGCAACGGTCATGAACACGAGCGTCGCCTCGAACTCTATCCCGCTCTCCCCGAACACGCGCGCGAGCTCCATCGACAACACTGTCCCGCTGCCATCGTCGTTCGCGCCGGGCGCGACGACGTTGGGATCGCGTTGCGGTGTCTGACCACCGGCGCCCCGCTGGCCGCCCGGATCCGCTCCGCGTCCGGCCGTTTGTCCCTGCGCCGTCGTCTGCGCAGCTTGACCGCGCTGGGAGCCCGGCGCGGTTTGAGGCTGATCCTGATTGCCGGCCGCCGTGTTGAGACCGGCCTGGCCAGCCCTTCCCAGATTGAGTGAGTCGTAGTGGCCGCTCACGTAGATCCGCCGCGGACTCTTGCCGGGCAGAATCGCCACGATGTTCCTCAACTCGGTCGGGACGCCGCACCGTCCGGTGACCGTGTGCACGTCGAAGCTGACCTGAAGGCGTGAGCTGCTCTTCTTGACCTCGTCGAGGATCCATTGCCGCGCCTCACCCAGTCCGTTGGGCGCAGCCGGATCCGAGCAGGTATTCCGCGTCTTGAAGCTGGAAAGCTTCGTCAGGAGCTGACGCAGGCGCTCCTCGGAAACTGACGCCACGAGCTTTTCGATGCGCGGGTCGATGTCGGCCACCGGACCTGCCTGAGCCGTGACGAAACCGGGCGCGTAGAGAACCGCCGCGACGAGCGCCACGCACACCTTCACACTGGAGGATCTGATCGTCATCGTTGAATCGTGCCTCGGATCAACGCACCTTGACGTGCTCGAGGTAATCGCCGGACGAAATGCGCGGCGCTTGACCCAGCGGTGCGTTGTAGAAGTAGACCCACGCCGGAGCAACCTGCCCGTCGGGCAGCCGCACGTCGGCGTGCTGTCGCGTGTACAAACTGCGATCGGGATCTTCAGGACGGTAGCCTTCGATGTCGTCGAGTGCCGTGAGGACGACCTGCGGCTCCGACATCGCGTAGACCTCGCCCCAGACGAGGCCTTCCGTTGCCGGTATGGCTGCGGGATAGATGCCGAGGTCGAAGAGTGCCGCCTGGATCGACCCGCGGCCGACGTAGGTCAGCTTGCTGTCGATTCCGGCCCGCCGCCGCCGATCGAAGCCGGCCATCAGCGTGCCATAGAAGAAAACCAGATCGCCCACGGATGCGGGGAAGCGTACACACTGAGCGTGACCGGTGCAAGGAGCGGTCGAGGTGTTGCGAACGAGGCGGAAACGCAAAAGGCCGGCGGTTGCCCGCCGGCCCTTGGAGAATTCTCGACGTCTGACGCCCTTGACTCAGTGCTGCTGCACGGCCTCGGCCTTCGGCCCCATCAACTGCAGGATTTCGGTCGGTACGGTGAAGGTGAGCGACACCGTCTTACCCGTTCCCGTGAGCTCGAGCGACTGTGCAAAGGCGTTCAGTTTGGGATCGTTCTGCGCCTGCATGCGGGCCAGCGCGAGGAACCCGCGAACGATGTCGCGAAGGTTGTCAGCGGCCTGTTCATCGCGGGCTTCCGCGCGGAGCGTGCCGACGACGCCGCCGTTGATATGGCCCGCGGCCGCGAACCACTTTACGGAAGGAATCTGAAGAGCGACCTGGTCAGGCAGCTTGGCCTGGCTGGCGAGCACGTCGAACCGGCCGACGACCCAGGCGTTGTTGCTGCGCTCGATCTCGCTCACGAGGTTCATCATCTCTTCGTTGGTCGTGATGCTCTGAGCGCTCATCTGGGCGTCAATCGCGTGCTTGACCGAGACGGCTTCGCCCACGGCCACGAGTCCGGGCTCGAGGAACGCCATCGTCATCATCCGCTGGGGGTCGGGAGCGGAGATGTTGTCAGGGTTTACGTCGCTGTGCATGTCGTGGGCCGAAACGTTCAGGAGGCGCTTGCCGCGATAGTCTTCGACGGCGCCGCCGTGCTCGCGCACGAGACTTTCGAGCTTGACGTTATCGAACCGGCCCCGGGCGACGACCAGACCCGCCGGTTTCGTCGTGCCGTTGGGCGTCATGGCCGCGACGACGTAATCGATGTCGCGCTCGATGTCGATGCCGGTCTTCTCCTGGAACTCCTGCTGGCCGGTCTCGGGGATGGGTAGAGTCGCCTTGAGGCGCTGACGAAGCTCGGAATCCATGATGCCGCGAACGTCGGCATAAGCCACGACGGTCGCGTCCGCAGGCACGTACGCGAGCTCAGTCGGGCCGGTCGAAGCCGATAAGGCCGGGAAACCGCCCGAATAGAACGCGATCAGGCCCACACCCAGTCCGGCCACGACGACGGCGGCCGACCCTGCCATGAAGTATCGAGTCTGTTTCGTCATACGCGTGACACCCTCACCCTCTGCCAGGATTATACCGACCAGTGACGTAAAAAGTTCCGGCGTTTTGTTCTAAACGTCCGGATCCGAACAGGTTCTGGCAAATTAGCTGGGACGAGTCCCGCCCGGTTCCCCTACTGTTCCAGGACGTACTCCCGGCGTTCGACGGTCCAGGCGCTCCAGGCCAGGCCAACGGCCAGGATTACGAAAAGCCCCACCAGGCTTCCCATGAGGGTCGGGCTCTCCCGGAAGATCCCCTGAACCAGGCTGATCACGCTGTCGCTCGGCATCGCGTGCGGCACCAGGCCCTGCAGGTAGTAGGCAACCGTGAACCTCTTCAGGTACCCCGGAAATGCCAGAGCGGCCTGTTCCCACCCGAAGATGAAGATGAGTCCGATGAGGAGTGGTCGCTTGAACTTGGCACCGACGAACGCGAACACGGCGCCGTAGACGGCCAGCCCCAACGCGAGAAGAGTGAGGTCCTTGACGAGATCGAGGAACGATCCGCCGAGCGTGCCGTGCATCGGCACGACCAGCAGATAGACCAGCATCACCGATGGCAGCACCACGAAAACGGTGCAGGCGAGATACGCGATGTATTTCCCTACAATCACCGCGCCGCGGCGAATCGGCCTCGTGAACAGATACGTGATCGTCTTGTCCTCGACCTCGTCGGCCATCAGCGACGTCCCGTAGAACACGCCCAGCACCGGGACGGTAAACCGCAGATAGAAGACCCAGATCATCAGGCCGAAGATCGCCGGACCGGTCATGCGGATCGTGTTGCTGACACCGTCTCGCGTTTCGTGGCTCTCGAAGATCGGCGCCCCGAGACCGACCAGGATTCGCAGCGTCAGGGCGATGAGCACCGGCGCGCCGACCACGAGCGCCATGAAGATCGTGCGCCTCGACCAGAGCATCTCCCCCAGCGACAGATCGAAGACCCGCAGGCTCGAGGCGAGAAACCCCGGGGCCGGAGGAATCGCGCGCGGGGTGGCAGTGGAGTCGGTCATGGTCGCGGCTCGATGGTCACTTCACCAGGTACTGGAACACCGCCTGGAGGTTGTCGTCAGGCGACGTCACTTCGTCGATTGCCACGAAATCACCCTCGGCGGCCATCTCGGTCAGCCGCGCGTAGAACGCATCCGGCTTTCCGGTCTCTACGACCACGGCGCCCGGCTCGAACCGCAGACTCAACACATCCTCGCGCGACAGGAACTCACGCGCGAGGCGCCGGGGATCTTCCGCGCGCACGAAGACGGTGTGGGGATGCTCGTCGATCAGGTCGCGGATGTGGTGCACGTCCCCTTCGGCCAGGATCCGGCCGTTGTTGATCAGGAGGATGTTCGACGTCATCGACTCGATCTCGTGCAGGATGTGACTGGAGACGATGATGCTCTTTCCTGCGCGCGCCCACTCGCGGATCAATCGAATGGTGCGGCGGCGTGCGAGCGGGTCCATGCCGGCGAGCGGCTCATCGAGGATGAGCAGGTCAGGATCGTGGACGATCGCCTGCGCGAGCTTGACGCGCTGGCGCATCCCTTTGCTGTAGGCGCCGATCTTCTTGTTCGCGGCCTCCATCAAATCCACGGCCGTCAACGCCCGCGTGGCCGCGTCGTTCGCCTCTTTCTCGCCGAGGCCATTGAGCCGGACGAGCGCGCTCACCCACTCCAGGCCCGTCATGCGCTCGTAGAACGCATCCTGCTCGGGGCAGAACCCGATTTGGAAGAAGAGATGCGGATTCGCCCAGATCGGTTCGCCGAGCACGTCCACGCTGCCCTTGCTCGGCCTGAGCTGACCGGTAATGAGCTTCATGAACGTGGACTTCCCGGCGCCGTTCGGGCCGAGGAGACCGGTGATTCCGGCCGGCACGGTCACCGAGACGTCGTTGAGCCCGATGACCTGCCCGTACCACTTCGACACGTGATCGGCGCTGACGATCGGGACGCTCATGTGACCACCTCGACGCCGCGCACCCGCCGCTCGAGCACAGAAATCGAGAGCACGATCAGTCCGATGAGCACCACGAGCGAGACTTGCCACGGCGTCGAGTAGTGCGGCTTGAGGCGGAACACGACGTCGACGACCTGGGTGATGTTCGAGGTGAGCGAGATCCACGACAGCGACGAGCTGCCGGTGATGGCGTACAGCACGGCGTAGATCGCGGAGGTGAAGAAGAGGATTCCAGCGTACAGGATGCCGACGTAGCGGCTGCTCTTGGAGAGCGACGACAGCGCCAGCATAGTGAACGTCGCGACGACTGCCTGCAGAAAGGACGCGACGGTGATTGCCGGAAACAGGAACAGGTTGTTGCGCATGAACTCGAAGCTGCCCTTGAACATTACCTGCAGGATCAGCAGGAGCAGCGCCGGCACCCAGGTCACGAACAGCAGGAACGTGAAGAGGACGGCAGCCTTGCCGGCGATGTACTCGGACCGCATCAGCGGCTTCGAGAGATAGATCTGAAGCGCGTTGGCACGCCGGTCGGCGGCGATCAGTCCGGCACCCGCGTAGATCGTCACGATGAAGACGAAGAAATCCTGCTGCCCGAGAAAGTCGCGGAAGGTCGTGGGATCCGGTGCGAGCACCGACGCCTGCGGAAAGTTTGCGGCAACGTAGAGCTGCACCGCGCGCACGATGAACGGCAGCCAGGCGAAGAGCAAAACACCCATGAATGCGCGCTTGCGGATCATGCTCCTGATCCCCGCGTTGGCGATCACGGTCCACGCCCACCCCGGGCTCGTCTTTCCACCACCGTATCGCCGGTAGCTCTGGTCGTGAATGGGCATAGAAGGAACTCGCTACCTCGGGCTCTCGTCGCCCACCGCCTTGGCAAAGACGTCCTCGAGCGTCGGCACGCTCGGACGAAGATGCCGGACCTGGACGCCGAACCGGGCGGCCTGCGCGAAGATGGCGTGCTGGTCCCCCGCGCGTCCCTGACTCGCGGCCAGGCCCGCCGGAACGAAAACACGCATGACATCCTCGTCGGTGGAGTGGCACTCCATGCCCGCCTGCCGCAGCACCTCGATGAATCCCAGGAGATCGCCCTTGACCCGCAGCTCGAACACGCGTCCGGCGGGCCCTTTCAGCTCCGCGATCGGACCCTGCGCAGCCACTTGCCCCTTGTCCATGACGACGACGTGATCGCAGGTGTACTCGACGTCGGGCAGCAGATGCGACGACAGAATCAGATTGACGTTCTTGTTGTGCGCGAGATCGCGAATGAGATCGAGCATCTCGTCGCGCCCCTTCGGGTCCATGCCGTTGGTCGGCTCGTCGAGAAACAGCAGATCGGGATCGTGCACAAGCGCCTGCGCCAGTTTGATCCGCTGCTTCATCCCGGTCGAGTAGGTTTCGAGGTTTCGATAGCGAGCCTCGCCCAGGCCCACGTAGTACAGGACCTCATGCGCGCGTTGCATCGAATCGACCGCCGGAAGGCCCGCCAGCTGCCCGCAGTACGCGACGAAGGACACGGCGTTCATGCCGGGAATGTGCGCGTCGCTTTCCGGCATGTATCCAATCCGCGCACGGATGTCCATCGGACGGTCGGCGACATCGAGACCGAGGACCGTCATGCGACCGTGCTCGGGTTTCACGAAACCGAGAAGCGCTTTGAGCATCGTGCTCTTGCCTGCGCCATTCGGGCCGAGAAGGCCGACCGCACCGCGGGTGAAACGGGCGTTGACGTTCTTGAGCGCGGGATTCTTTCCGTAGATCACCGACACGTCGTCGAGGCTGACGACGTCAGTGGTGCCACCTGCCTGCGGATCGCGGGTGGCGATCACTTCTGCGGAATTGACTGCGTCCACGGCTCTCGTGCTCTTGGTATACGGAAATCTGGATGCCGGAGTTCGCGGCTCTGCCTCAAAGCGTGCCGCGCAATCCCAAGGCGTCCGCCTGTTCGCGCATGAAGCCGATGACGTTCGCGATGTGCTGGTCGAGCGGCAGGCCGATTTCCTCCGCCCCTCGGCGGAGATCGTCTCGATTCACGGCACGCGCAAAGGCTTTGTCCTTCATCCGCTTGATCACGGACGATGCTTCGAGATCCAGGATGCTCTTCGACGGTCGGACGAGGGACGCAGCCGTCACGAAGCCCGACATCTCATCGCACGCGTAGAGCGTGTGCTCGAGCCGTGACTCCCTCGCGACGCCCGAATAGTCCGCATGCGACAGGATGGCGCGAGTGACCCATTCGGGATATCCCTTCTCTTTCAGGATATCCACGCCCCGAAACGGATGATTCTCGGCGTCCGGCCAGCGCTCGTAGTCGAAGTCGTGAAGGAGCGCGACGGCGCCCCAGTCGTCCTCATCTGCACCCCAGAGCCGCGCGTATCCGCGCACGGCGGCTTCGACGGCGAGCATGTGCTTCCGCAGGCTCTCGCTCTGCGTGTATTCGGTCATCAACGCGAGGGCGTCGGTTCTGGACATCGACACGTCAGTGCACCTGTTCGGCCCAGAGGAAGCCGTGGGCCGGCAGAATCATATACCGTCACTCTTCGTTCAGTTTCTTCAGCTCCACCCAGCGGTTGGCCGTCGAGCTCGCGACAGGCTCGTGTCGAGGGCGCGAGCTTCCGAAGCCGCGAGGCACGAGACGCGTGGAGTCGATGCCCCGCGCGCTCAGCCAGGCGGCGATGGCCTCGGCACGCCGTTCCGTCAGCGCCTGATCCGCGGCGCGATCGTTCAGCTCGTCGGTGTGCACCTGCACTTCGAAACGCCATTCGGTGTGCCGCTGCAGCACGATCAGGACCTGCTCGAGCGTCCCGATCGAAGCCGATGTCCAGCTCGCTTGACCGCGCTCGAACTCGACACCCGCCACCAGTGCCGATCCCGTCTGCTGGATGTCGCTTTCCATGCTCGACACCGTCGATGACGATGGTGCCGATCCACCGGCCTGCGTCGCGCAAGCAATCGAGCCGAGGAAGACGAACAGCATGCATACAGGCAGCGATGAACGGATTCGCCAGCTCATCGCACGGCTCCTTGACGCGCCGCGTGGACAGCCTTGCGGATCACGCTTTCAGCTTTCGCGGTCATCGCGTACTTCTCGAGGTCGTCAGGATTCGCGACGACGACGTCGGAAACGTCGGAGCCTGCGCATAACTCACCCCCGATCGGCCAACACAGGTAGTCGATGAGCACGAAGTGGTAGCGCACGCGGCTCTCTGCGTCGAAGAGGATCCGATCGAACACGTCCACGACGTCGCCAACGTGAACGACGAGCCCGGTTTCCTCCTGAATCTCGCGGGCCGTGCCAGCCTCGAGCGTCTCGCCGATCTCGAGCGTGCCGCCGGGCAGACTCCACTGACCGGCCAGCGGCTCGAACTTACGCTTGATGAGGACAATCCCCCGGGATGCCGTCTCTTTGTCCGCTTCTCGAACAAGAATGGCTGCGCCCACACCGACGATGGGCCTCGATGGGTAGTGCCGATCGCTGAGCGGCGCGTCAGCCACGGTGGCAACCGACGGGGCGACGTCGTTCGAGATGCTGCGCTGACGCCGGATCCGGCCGTCCTCGACCAGGAAATAGGTGTAGCCCCTCGCGTGCCGCGTGTTGCCGTCGTCACGCCGCACAATCTGGAGCGTCCAGATGGCCTGGACCCAGCCCCATCCTGTACCGATGCCACCGATCGTGCGAACCTCGAAGTAGCCGCCGCCTTCCAGACCGCCGGCGTATGCGCCGAAGAACGCCTCGAGCCATCGGGCGTTGGCCTCGATACCACGGAACGTCTGCCCTTCCACGGCGTCGATGAACGCGTTCTCCGTCACGCAGGCCTCGTGATAGAGCGCACAGGCTTCGGCGACGTCTGCACGATTGAGCGCGAGGAAGTATCTGCGAACGACGTCGAACTGATCCGTGGAGGTCGGCGAATCCGCGCTCACCGCTCGCCCATGACTTTCACGATGACTCGCTTGCGGCGCTGACCGTCGAACTCCGCGTAGAAGATCTGCTCCCACGGTCCGAGATCGAGCGCGCCGTTCGTGATCGGCACGATGACCTGCTGTCCCATGAGCGTGCGTTTGAGATGCGCGTCCGCGTTGTCCTCGCCGGTCTGATGGTGCTGGTACGGAAGTCCTGCCGGCGCGAGCTTTTCGAGCCAGACCTGGAAGTCGGCGATCAATCCGTCTTCCCAGTCGTTCACGTACACGCCAGCCGTGATGTGCATCGCCGACACGAGGGCCATGCCATCCTTGATGCCGCTCTTCTTGACGATGGCCGCCACGTCGTCGGTGATTCTGACGAACTCCTGACGCTGCTTCGTGGTGAACCAGAGGTACTCGGTGAAGGCGGCCATGCGTGTTGGTGCGAATCGTTGCGAGCCCGGGGCTACAGGTCGAGTGCCGCCGCCGCGTTGAAATCCAGCGAGCCGGCGTAGCCGGCCGCCAGCTGGCGGAGCCCAGCCGCGCCGATCATTGCGGCGTTGTCGGTCGACAGCGCGAGCGGCGGAACGAAAACAGGAATGCGCAGGCGCTCCCCGCGGGCAGTGGCGTCCTGTCGCAGACGGCTGTTGGCCGATACACCGCCAGCAATACCCACGCTTCGGGCACCGAGCCAGCGCGCCGCCTCGAACGTGCGATCGAGGAGGACATCGACCACGACACGCTGGAAGCTCGCGCAGATGTCCATGATGTCCTGGTCCGACAGTGTTGCCGGCTGCTCGCCTGGAATCCTGACCGAGGAGGTCACACCAAGGCGCTCACGAACGAGGCGGATCACGGCGGTCTTGAGGCCGCTGAAGCTGAAGTCGACGCGTCGCGCCACGTCGGGCGGCAGCAGTCCCGCCGACGTTGCTTCCGGCATGTTGCGATCAGCGTGGGTCAATCGCGCCGTCGGAAACTCCCAGGCGTGATCATTGCCGCCGCGAGCGAGGCGGTCGATCACCGGCCCGCCCGGATATCCAAGCCCGAGCAGCTTTCCGACTTTGTCGTACGCTTCACCCGCCGCGTCGTCGCGCGTCCGGCCGATCAGGCGATACACGCCCGGTTGCGACACGAGAAACAGGCTGGTGTGACCGCCGGACACGACGAGCACCGCCGCCGGCAGTGGCAGCTCACCGTGGGCGAGCACCAGCGACTCGATGTGCCCGGCGAGGTGATGAACCGGGACGATCGGAATTCCGCGCGCCCAGGCGAATGCTTTCGCGAACGAGACGCCGACGAGGAGCGATCCCACGAGCCCCGGTCCCTGCGTGACCGCCACGGCGCCCACGTCGTCTTTGGAGATCTCACCCTGTTCCAGCGCGGTCTCGACGACACCGCAGATGTCGCGCACGTGCTGACGCGACGCCAGCTCGGGCACGACACCGCCCCATTCGCGATGAATGGCGGTTTGGGAGGCGACGACGTTGGAGCTCAGCGTCCAGGGACGGGCGGGGTCACCGGTTTCAGCGAGGACCGCTGCGGCCGTTTCATCACACGATGTTTCGATGGCGAGCAGGTTCAGGGCTGTGCCTCGAATGCGCGTTTGAGCGATTCCGAGAACGGCGGACGGACGATGCCTCGCTCGGTGATGATGCCGGCGATGTAGCGGTGCGGCGTGACGTCGAACGCCGGGTTGCGAATCCTGGCCCCTTCGGGCGTCAGCCTCGAAGGCCCGATGTGCGTAATCTCCCGCTCGTCGCGTTCCTCGATTGGAATGTGCTCGCCGTCGGGCGTGGCGAGATCGATCGTCGAGAGCGGCGCCGCCACGTAAAACGGGAGCTTGTGCTCGTGCGCGAGCACCGCGACCGTATAGGTGCCGATCTTGTTGGCGGTATCGCCATTGGCGGCGATGCGGTCCGCTCCGACGACGACGAGATCGATGTCGCCGGCGCGCATCAGCGGTCCGGCCATGCTCTCGGTGATGACGGTGGTGTTGATACCGTCTCTGATCAGCTCCCACGCCGTCAGTCGCGCGCCCTGAAGAAACGGCCGGGTTTCGTCGGCGATGACCGCCACCTGCTTCCCTTGCTCGATGGCGGCGCGGATGACACCCAGTGCCGAGCCGTAACCCGCCGTCGCCAGCGCACCCGCATTGCAGTGGGTCAACACGCGAGCTCCGTCGGGCACGATCGCGGCGCCGAAACCGCCCATGGCCCGGCAGCTCGCCACGTCCTCGTCGTGGATCGACCGCGCCTCGCGCTCGAGCCGCGACGCGAGTTCGTCAGGCGACTCCCCTGCCTGCGCACCTTCGGCGAACACCTTCTTCATCCGATCGATCGCCCAGAAGAGATTGACCGCGGTCGGCCTGGTCGCCGCCATCATGTCGCAGATCTTCTGAAACTCGACCGCGAACTGACGCGTGCCCTTCGCTGCGCTCTTGCGCATTCCGAGCGCGATACCGAATGCGGCCGCCACGCCAATCGCCGGGGCGCCACGGATCACCATCGTGCGGATCGCACGCGCGACTTCCTGAGCGCTGCTGCAGCGAACGTAGATCTCCTGACCCGGCAGCTTGCGCTGATCGACCATCACGATCACGTCGCCCTGCCACTCGATGGTGGGAAGCATGAGCTTATTCTAGCAGTCTGCGATCGAACGGCAGGGGCAGCAGCGCTGCCAGCCGGTAGTGCGCGGTGCGGCCGCTCAAGTTCGCGAGCACGACGTCGATGTCGCCGCAGTACTCCCAGAGCAGCTGACGGCAGGGCCCGCACGGCGGCGTCAGATCGTCCGTCTCGGCGACGACGACGATCCGCGTGAAGACGCCCTGGCCTTCCGACAGCGCCTTGACCAGGGCGACGCGCTCGGCACACAAGGTCAGACCATAGGT
>DATAEK010000013.1:0-41564 GCA_036258055.1 Vicinamibacterales bacterium | reverse complement strand
GGTGAAGTCCACAACAACCTCGCCGTCGTCTGCATGCTGACCGGCCGGTTCGACGAAGCCGAGCGCGAGGTCAAGCTGGCAGAGAAGAACGGGTTCAAGGTCAGGGAGGGATTCAAACAGGATCTCAAGGCGAGGAAGGGCAAGGGGTGATCCTTTTAGGCACCCTTGCACCTCGAGCACCTTCGCACCCTCGCACCCTTGGCACCCAGGCACCCAGGCACCGACAAGAGGTGCTAGAACCCCCACCCCACCCCGACCTGGATACCGATGGCTTCGATGTCAGGATTTCTGTTCGGGCCGGCGAGGCTGGCGTTCGAGAGATGGAGCAGCCGGAGCGCGGTCACGCCGTAGATATCGCCTCGAAGCCGGAATGTTCCGCCGACGCTGCCGAGCGCCAGGTAGTTGAATCTCGTGCCGCGCCGGGGCGCCAGCGTATCGGCGAATGACACGCCGAGGTCGAACTGCCAGAACAGCGCGGCGCGGGCGGACCCGACGACGCGCCCCCGGAAGCCGAACGTGGCGCTGAGTTGAAGCGCGTCAATCCCCCGTTGCGAGATGTAGCGAACGGGAAACGTCGTCCTGAGCATCAGGCCCCGGTGAAGACCGTAGGCGAAGCCCGCCTCGAGGCCATAGATCTCTTCACGCGATCCGTTGTAGTTCCACGCTTCGCTGGCAATTTCGGAATCGATCTCGAAGCGCCAGGCGTGCCGGGCGAACGGATCGTCTGACGTCGACGGCGGAGCAGTCTGTGTCTGCGTTGTCGTCGCCTGAGCGGACGCGACCGAGCTGAAGACACTCACCCCCAGCACCGCAAGAAGCGCGACGCGTGGAAGGACCGCGCAATGGCGGTGCGATATCGTTAGGCACATGCGTCGCCGCGCCGGCGTGCTGCTCGCAGCTCTCATCGCAATCGTCGGAAGTACGGAAATACGGGCGCAAGATCATGTGGCGCTCCGGACCGACATCCTGTTCTACGGCGACAACACCGAGTTCCGCAACCCGTTTCGTGAGGGGGAGACAATCTTCGGCGCCGCGCCACGCGTCAGCGTCGAGGCATCGATCGCCGATCGCGCCACCCTCGAGCTCGGCGTGTTCGCCAATCAGCGCTTCGGATCCGACGATGCCTTCGAGCTCGTGAGGCCGATCGTGGCGCTGACGATTCGCGGCCACCGATCGCGATTCGTGTTCGGGACGCTGCCGCCTTCGCGAGCCGGCACGCTCGGCGGTCCTGACCTCGACGGTCCCCACGCCCTCCTGCCACCGCTCCAGCGCGAGACGCTCTCGTTCGATCGCCCCTACGAGGCGGGATTCGCGTGGACGTTTTCAGGCAATCGTCTGCGCCACGAGATCTGGCTCGACTGGCAGAAGGTCAACACACCGGAACATCGCGAGCGGTTCGACGCGGGCATGAACGGGGACCTCAAGCTGGGATCGCATCTCACGCTGCCGATCCAGTTGTTCATCGTCCACCAGGGTGGACAGCTCTTCTCGTCAGGCCCGGTCGCGGACAGCTTCAGCGGTGCCGCCGGCATCCGTTTCGAGGAGCGGGCCCGCGTCATCACGACGCTCGAGGCGTTCGGTCTCGCCGCGCGATTCGTGCCCGATCGCAGCCGGCCGTCGAGGACCCAGAGAGGCGCGGCGTTTCTCGCGCGCGGAGCCGTCGAGTACAGCGGCTTCCGGGGTCATCTTATCGTGTGGCGAGGGGACGACTTCGTGACGGAAGAGGGAGACCGCAACTACCACTCCCTCCGCCGCGACGGCACGCGATACGGCGGCGTACGCGACTACGCCGAAGTCGGTCTGACCCGCACGTTCAAGGTTGTTCCCGGTGTCATCCTCGCCGCCTCCGCGCGTTTCCATCGCATCGAGAACTACTACGAGTACTCGTATCGGATCCTCGCCGCGACGGCGCTGAGCTGGCGTCTCAAATAACCGTTGCCATGGGCCGTCACCCGCTTCTTAAGGTATCTTGGCTGGCGATGCGGAGCGGCCTGTTTGCCTTGCTGGTGATCCAGGCCACACTGCTGCACGCTCGGGTCACGGATCCCTTCGCGTTTTTCGAACCCGCGGTTTCCCTCACTGCCGAAGAGCGCAAGCGTCTCGACAGCGGCGGCAACATCGCGCGAGTCGTGCCGGCGCAGGAACACGACGTCGCGGTGTTCGCGGCGGTGCCGGTGAATGTCGGGGGGGATCGATTGGTGGCCTGGATCCGGCGCATCGAAGCGCTGAAGAAGACTTCGTACGTGCTCGCGATCCGTCGCGTCTCGGCGCCCATCCGCCTCGAGGATTTCGACAGCCTGACCGTCGAATCCGGCGACCTCGACGACATCAGAAACTGCCGGCCGGGTAAGTGCGCGCTCAAGCTGACCGCCGTCGAGATCGAAAGTCTGCAGGCGGTCATTCAACAGCACGGTACGGCCTGGAAGCCCGCGGTTGAACGTGCGTTCCGTCAAATCGTCTTCGAGCGCATCAAGACCTACGGTGAAAAGGGTCACGATGGCTTTGCGGAGGTGCGCGACGTGTCGGCAGCGCACTCGCCGGCGCATGCCTTCGCCGGCATCCTGCAGCGCAGCGATTTCCTGACGCGGCAGCTTCCGCAACTCGCCGATCACCTCCGGCGTCCCCCCTCGCAGTCGCCCGCGATCGAGTCGTTCATCTACTGGTCGAAGGAGCTGTTCTCTCGCAAGACGGTCATCTCCGCCACTCAGGTCAGCATCGTGCGTCCCGATCGTGAAGGACTACCCGAGGTCGTCATTGCGAGCAAGCAGATCTTCGCCACACATTACATGGACGCGTCGCTCGGCATCACGGCCATTGTCCGCGATGGCCCGTCGAAACGATACTTGACCTACCTCAATCGCTCGGACGTGGACGTCGTCGGGGGATTCTTCGGCGGTCTCGTGCGATCGATTCTGCAGCGGCGACTGCGGAACGAGGCGCCAGGGATCCTCATTGGTTTGCGTGAGCGTCTCGAGAGTGGAGAACCCCCACCGGCAGCTCTTCCTCAGCTCGCGGGAAAACAACAAGCTCGACGCTGAAGCTCTGCGTTCCACTCGTCTTGGCCCGTGTGCTGCATTGATCGGGCGGAGGAGGGCGCAGGAATGAAGAAGCTCGGCTGTTTCGCAGGCGCTATGTGCCTCGCGCTGGGGATTGCCAGCGCGCAGGATCTCGAGAAGAAGACACAGACCAAAGTGTCCGTGGAAGACGGTAAGACCATCACCGTCACGGGCTGCGTTCAGCGCGGCAATGACGGGGAACTGATGTTGACGAACGTCGCGAACAAGGACGGTGCGCTCGGGAGTTACCTCCTTGCCGCAGACGACGACGATCTCGACAAGCACGTCGGCCACCGGGTCGAAGTGACCGGCAAGGCCGCCGATCAGGGCAAAGGGAAGATCAAGGTCGAGACGAAAAACGAGAGCAAGGTCGGAGACGGAGACAAAGCGAAGACCGAAAGCAAGTCTGAGGTGAAGGGCGATCTGAAGGGTCTGCCGTACCTCGGCGTGAAGTCGGTGAGGATGATCGCCAGCGTGTGCCCGTAGCTGCGGTGAGGGACGGAGGACGTGACAACCTCCGTCCCGTCAGCGCTCAATACCTCAGGACGACACCGACGCCTGCATTCCAATAACTGAGTCGAACGCGCCCGAACGCGAACGCTTCTTCGTCCCGGCGCAAGGTGCTGTAGTACCGGAGATCGAACCGCAAGCCCGTGCGATTCGTGATGAACCCGACCGCGCCGCCGCCCACGTCGAATCCGAAGAGATTGCTGCTGATCGGGAACACATTCTGCGTCTGCCTCTGACTGGCGTGCAGCAGGCCGACACCGCCAGAGACGTACGGCCGAAGTCCGTATTCGCTCCATCTCGCCGGCGTGGTGAGGACGATGTTGCCCATCAACGCGTAGACGTGACTCGATGTCACGAGTGACGTGTTTGGCGGCGCGACCGCCTCGTCCGATTCGAAGAATCCAGGCGTGTAGGAGAAGAGACCTTCGACACCGATCGGGCCTTTGCCGAGGAGCGTCGCGGTGCCGCCGAAGTTCCAATGGTTCTTGTCTGCACCGGCGTCGAGGTCCAGCAAGGTGGTGTCGCCGCCGAACGTGAAGCCGATGAAGGGCGCGAACTGCCACTCGGCTCGCGCGGGCGCGCCGAACAGCAGAATGAACAGGCTGCAGAGGGCCAGCGAAGCGCGCCAGGTCACCACCGAGGGGACCTCACCCGGCGAACATGCGGAGGAACAGCGCCGCGAAGAGCGAACGCGTGACTTCCCCCTGAGGCATCTGGAATGGCGCGGTCAGCCCGTCGCTGTTCGCGAGCAGAACGAGCGTCAGGTGACGGGCCGGGAGCTTGATGATGAGCGACGAGTAGGCGTTTGGCACGAGGCCGAAGTGCCAGACCACCGGGTCGGCGCCATAGCGCTGCACGAACCAGCCGAGGCCCATCGGCAGCGCCGTCGTCCGATCGCGCGTCACGGCGTTCGACCACGCCATCGCCACCGTGTCGTCGTTGAGGAGCACCGTCGAGTCCAGCGCGGCATCGAACCGCGCGAGGTCGCGCACGGTGGAGATGACGCCGGTCGACGCGGTGAGGTGATCGTCGATCGGCGTGTCGGAACGGACGCTGCGGCCCTTCTTGTCCAACTTGTACGGTACCGCGATCCGCTCGAGGACGCGCGCGTATCGTTCGAGCGCCGCCGCGTCGAAGAGTCCGTCCGGCGTGTTCTGCAGACCCTGGATGTCGCGCCCGGGGACCGAGTCCTTCATCGCGAGGCGATCGAGGATGCGATGCGCAACACTCTTCCTGTACGGCTGCGGCGCACAGAACTCGACGGCCGTTCCCAGTTGCGCGAAGCGATCGGGGTCGTAGCGGAAGATGTCGCCCGGAGTCCCGGCCGATGTGTGGCTCAGAACGTTGCGCAGCGTGGCATCCGCCTCCGGCATCGACAGGCCGTAGCGGCGGGCGGACACATCGAGATCCAGGATGCGTTGCTCGACGCATTGCAGGAGGAGGGTCGCCGCGATGGTCTCGCTCAGGTCCCCAATCGGATACGGCGTGTCGGGCGTTGCCCGCGCCCGGAGCTCCTGATTCTGGAAGCCGAAACCGCGCTCCCAGACGATCTCGCCATTCTGCACGATGGCCGCGGACAGGCCCGGAATCCCTGCCTGCTGCCGGAGCTGTTCGAGAAACGACTCGAACGGCGGCGTCGTGATCGCCGAGGTTCTGGGGGTCTGCGCCCGGACGGGGGTCGTCAGGGACACGAACAGGAGCGCTGCGACTGCCGGCAGGACCGTCCGCCTCATGACTGTCAGGAGCCTACAGTGTAACCGAGTTCCGGCTCCGCAATATAGCGATCGAGTCCGCAAGCCGGGGTGCCCCGTCGGCATTTCTCAGTTTGCTGCGGGCCCCACCCCCGCATCCTTAGTGCGCGTAGGGCCCCACCCCCACGCGCGGCGCCCGGCGACTGCGAGCCTCGCGCCGGCCGCAGGCGCTTTGACTGCTCTTCTTCTCAGACTGTCTGGGGCCCACCCCCAAACAGGGCAGCTCGCGCCTGCGCGCTCGCCGCGGCTCAAGGCTGTTCGCTCGCGCCGCTGGCTAGAAACGAGGGGCCCCCGGCCTCAATTCTTTCGTGTCGCGATCAGCTTCTCCATTTCGTCCATGACGCGGTTCATCTTCTTGACCGTCAGTTCAAGCGGCTCGTCGGTGGTCATGTCCACGCCGGCGTCCTTGAGGAGGTCGATGGGGTACTTGGAGCCGCCGGATGACAGAAATGTCAGATACCGCTTCGTCGCCGCGGGATCGCCGGCCTTGACCTTTTCGGAGAGCGCCGACGAGGCGGTGAAGGAGGTCGCGTACTGGAAGACGTAGAAATTACGGTAGAAGTGCGGGATGAAGGCCCACTCGTGCGCGACGTAGTCGTCGACCGTGCAGACACCCTTGTCGTGGCCGTAGTACTTCCTGGTGATCTCCGCGTACAGCTTGTCGAGCGTCTCGCCCGTGATGGGCTCTCCCTTTTCCGCCATCTCGTGAACCCGCAGCTCGAACTCCGCGAACTGCGTCTGGCGGAACACCGTTCCCTTGATGCTTTCGAGGTAGTCGCCGAGGAGCGACAGCTTGGTTTCCGGGTCGGTAATCGTCTTCAGCATGTAATCGATGAGCAGCGCCTCGTTGAAGGTCGACGCCACTTCGGCCACGAAGATCGGGTAGTTCGCGGTCGCGTACGGCTGCGTCTTGTTCGAGTAGTAGCTGTGCATCGTGTGGCCGAGCTCGTGCGCCACGGTGCTGACGTCAGTGTACTTGCCGTTGTAGTTCAGCAGCATGAACGGATGGACGTCGTAGGCGCCGCCATTCGAGTAGGCGCCGGAGCGCTTGCCGTCGTTCGGGTAGAAATCGATCCAGCGCTCCGAGAAGGCGCGCTTGGCTGCGGCCGCGTAGTCGGGACCGAGCGGCGCCAGTGCCGTCATGACGTGTTTCTCGGCGTCCTCAGCGGAATACGCCAGGTTCACCGAGCTCACGAGCGGCGCATAGAGATCGTAGTAGTGCAGCTCCGGCAGTTTCATCATCGACTGCCGCAGCTTCAGATACCGATGGAACGCCGGCAGATTCCGGTTCACGCCGTCGATGAGGTGCATGTAGACGGTGGTCGGGATGTTGGCGCCGTCGAGTGAAGACTCGAGCGCGCTGCCGTACTTGCGCGCGTGGGCGTAGAACACGTCGGACTGCACCTGCGCGTTCATCGTGGCGCCGAATGTCCCCGCGTACGCGCCGAGCGTGTTGAAGAACGTCGACATCACCTTCTGACGATCGTCACGATTCGGGACGCCGCGAAGAACGCTGAATGCCGCGCTGTCGAGTTTCGCCGTCTTGCCGTCGCTGAGCGTCACGGACGGATACGGAAAATCGGCGTCGGAGAAGATGCCGTAGATGTTCGACGGGCCGCTCGCCATCACCGCAGAACTCGCCAGCAGCTTCTCTTCTGCGTCGCTGAGGGTGTGCGGACGCCGGCGCTGGATGTCCTTGAGGTAGACCGTGTAAACCTTGAGGCGCGGCTCCTGCGCGATGAATCGGTCGATGACCGCCGGTTCGATTTTCAGGACTTCAGGCTCGAGGAACGCCGTCTCGGCCCCGAGTGAGGCGGCAATCTGGATCATCTCCTGCTGCATGCCCCGATACGTGCTGACGCGCGTGTCCTGATCGGACGTCATGCTCGCGTAGACGTAAGCCCGCGAGAGCTCTTTCGACAGCTCGTTGCCGAGGTCGAGGGCGTCGGCCAGACGCGCCGCCGAGGTGCCAAGCGTGCCCTTGAACTCGCGCACCTTCGGAATCTCGGTCTTGATCTTCTCCTTCGCCTGCCGCCACGCGTCGTCCGTCGGATAGATCTTGGTGAGATCCCATTTGTACTTGTCCGGGATCTTGGCCCGATCGCGCTCCTGCTGGATCGTTGCCGACAGCACCACCGCGAATGCGCACGCGGCGGCCACGCTGAATATGCCGACGGAGATCGAATGGGTCATCTAGGTAGTGTCTCACGGCCTGCCCAGCTGGCCGATGCCACTCGTCCCCGCGTTCGTCACGCCGGTCCGAGTCTGCGCATCATTGCGCGGACTGTCCCGCCGGGATCCTTCGAACTACCGCGTCCGACGGCTCCGAGAAGCCGCGCCGCCTGGGCGGCGTTGCCTCCGGTGCGTTTCAGCGCTTCCTCCAGCGCGGCCCGCTCGAGCGCGGCGACCTCGTCGCGCAGGTTCATCGCTCCGGTGCCGATGCGTTCGGCGAGGCGTCCGGCGTCCACAACCGCCCGTAGCCGCGCGCTCGCTGCCGCACGCAACACGCGACGCGGCAGGTCGGACAGGATGATCTCGTTCCCCGCCCGCTTGTAGACCAGCGTCTCGTAGATGACGTTTCGGAGCTCGCGGATGTTGCCGGGCCATGAATACGCCTTGAGCATCCGCAGGGCGTCCGCGCGAATGGCTTCGACCGGCGCGCGGCCCTGCTCACGTGCGAATCTCGCCATGAAGAACCGCGAGAGCGGTTCGAGATCCTCGATCCGCTCCCGCAGCGGTGGCAGGCTGATGGTGACGATCGCCAGTCGCTCGTAGAGATCCATGCCGAACGCGCCGGAGTCGACGAGCGGCCGCAGATCGCGATTGGTCGCCGCGAGGATCCGGAAGTCCACTTCGTGCCACACGTTCTCGCCCAGTCTGCTGACCACGCGATCTTCGAGGACCCGCAGCAGTTTGATCTGCGTCTCGAGCGGCGTGTCGTCGATCTCGTCGAGGAAGACCGTGCCGCCTTCGGCGGCCATCAGCTGGCCGTCGTAACGCTGGACGGCTCCAGAGAAGGCGCCGCGCGCGTAGCCGAAGAGCTCCGCTTCCATGAGCTCGTTCGGAATCGCCGCGCAGTTGATCGGGACGAAGCGTTTGTCTCGCCGCGACGACCAGGTGTGGATCAACCGGGCCATGACCTCCTTGCCCGTGCCGGTCTCCCCGGTGAGCAGGACTGGCATCGACGTGGCGGCCACGCGTGCGACCTGGCCGATGATGCGGCGCGATCGCTCACTGACGGTGACCAGCGTATTCGCGTGCGGCGGATCCGGTTCCTGCGTCAGCAGCTCGCCGATTCGCTGTGCGAGCGTGCCAATCGCCTCCGCACCTTTCAGAGAGACGACGTCGTACGCGCCGCGGATGACCGCATCGGTCGCGAGGCGATCCGGGATGGAGGCTAGCGACGCCCAGATCCACGGCCGGCCGCTCGGTCCGCGCGGCGGCCGGCGCGCGTCCCGCGAGCCGATCACCATGGCCCCGTGCCCGTCTGAAACCCCGCGACGCACGACGATGTCGATTCCACGCTCGCGCAGTCCCGATCTCACCCGGGGCGGAGCCGGGAAGCCTGACCAGTCCACCGTTGCCATGATCGTGAATGTATCACCGCCCGAACATGAATGAAATGACGGTAGAGCGCAGTCGTTGCCGAAATGGCGCCGTTTTCTCAGCAATCTGGCTGGTCCAGCCCATGCACGACCACCCCAACGGCCGCCGGAGGCCGGTGCGAGAGCCGGGCGGCCTTCATAGAAAGGCAGATGCCGATGTCGCTCCTGGAGGGTGGGTTACTCGTGGTCTCGATCGGCGCGCTCGTGGCGCTCGCGCTGGTCGTTTCGCTGTGGGGGATGTGGATCATTCGTGCGGACCAATCGGGGCTGGTCGTGAAACGGTTCGGTCCGCCGCTCGCGTCGGGACGGATCATCGCCGTCAATGGAGAGGCGGGCTACCAGGCGCGGATGCTGCCGCCCGGGTGGCATTTCGGGTACTGGCGCGGGCGGTATCGGATCGTGAAGGTACCGGTGGTCGTGGTCGAGCCGGGGCAGATTGCGCTCGTTGTCGCCGCCGACGGCGCGGCGATTCCGCCGGAGCGTGTGCTCGGACGTCAGGTCGCGTGCGACAACTTTCAGGATGCCGAGGCGTTCCTGCGCGACGGGGGGGAACGGGGCCGACAGCTCGCGTTCCTGACGGCGGGTACCTACCGCATCAATCCGTCGCTCTTCGAGATCGTCACGGCCGCAACCGCCGAGGAGCACGGCATGACGGAAGAGGATCTGGAGGTGTATCAGATGCCCACGGATCGCGTCGGCATCGTCACGGTGCTGGACGGCCGTCCGATCGCGTCTGGTGATCTCGCGGGCCCGAGCATCGAGGGTCACGAGAGTTTCCAGCGCGGGCAGGCGTTCATCGAGGCCTCGGGCTGCCGCGGTCTGCAGGAGGACGTCTTGTTGTCGGGATCGTGGAACCTCAACCCGTGGTTCGTGCGAGTCGAGCCGGTGCCGCTGACCGAGATCCCCATCGGTTACGTAGGCGTCGTCGTCAGCTACGTCGGACGCGAGCACCTCGACGTGTCCGGCGAATCGTTCACGCATGGTGACCTCGTGGAGCGCGGGCGCAAGGGTGTGTGGGTGGAGCCGCTCCTGCCCGGTAAGCATCCGGTCAACACCCGCGTCATGAAGGTCGAGCTCGTGCCGACGACCAACATCGTGCTGAACTGGGCGCAGCGGACCGAGGCGCATCACTACGATGAACGGCTGTCGTCGATCCTCGTGCGGTCGAAGGACGGCTTCTCGTTCAGCATGGACGTGTCGCAGATCATCCACATCGGTATGAAGAACGCGCCGCGGGTGATCTCGCGGGTGGGCTCGATGCAGAACCTCGTCGATCACGTGCTGCAGCCGACCGTCGGCAACTACTTCCGCAACTCGGCGCAGCAGGTCACGGTGTTGGAGTTCCTGACCGCGCGGTCGGAGCGGCAAACAGAGGCATTCGAGAACATCAAGAAGGCGATCGAGTCTTACGACGTCGAGTGCATCGATACGCTGATCGGCGACATCGCGCCGCCGGCGGAGCTGATGAAGACGCAGACGGACCGCAAGATCGCGCAGGAGCTCGAGCTCACCTACGACGTTCAGCGTGAGGCGCAGGTGAAGCGTCAGGCGCTCGAGCGTGAGACGGCCGTGGCCAACCTGCAGGCCGACGTCGTGCGGTCCGAGCAGGCCGTGCGGATTTCGCAGCAGAACGCGCTGGCGACGGCGGAATCGGCGCGCGGTGAAGGCAACGCGCTGCGGCTCAGGGCGGAGGGCCAGGCCGCGGCCGTTCGCGTGAACGGTGAGGCGGAAGCCGCCGCGGTTCGTGCGGTGGGTGCGGCGAAGGCTGAGGCCTACAAGCTCGGTATCGACGCTGTGGGTGGTACCGGCTACACCGCGATCCAGCTCGCGACGATTCTGGGCGAGAACCGCGTGAAGCTCGTGCCCGAGATCTCCGTCAGCGGCGATGGCGGTGGCGGGCTGGTGAACGCGATGATCGCGAAGATGCTGGCGGGTCCGCAGAAGGATGCGGAACCGCGGACGTAACACCCTGTTGTCGTGTCCGGATTTAGCCGGACGCGTAGGTCCGCCTGACGGCAGACTCTACGGGATGTGCACGATCCCGTCCGCGACCCTGGTGAACCGTTCGAACACCGCTGGATCGTGGCCGGGCACGATGAGCGCGGGCTGCGTGGCGAGCGACCTGATCCGATCCTGGGCTTTCAGGTTGCTCGCCGCGTCGAACGTTTGGGCAATCGGCACGTGCTTCTCTAAGTTCTCGTACAGGTAGACGTTGTCGCTCGTGAACACCGCGGTTCCCGCCGCCAGCTTCACCGACGCATACTGCGACGCAAACGTGTGACGGCCGCCCGTGTAGCAGCGGATGCCGGGAATCGGTTCCTGATCGTCGCCGTTCACGAAGCGCAGCCGCCCCTGCGTGTTGATCTTCAGCAGCGCCACCATATCCTCGTCGTCGATCCCGCCGTGCGTGTTGCGCGCATGCCACGCTTCTCCGGTGTAGTACTGATACTCGTCGCGCTGGATCCAGATCGTGGCCTTTGGGAAGAGATCCGCGCCGTCGACGTGGTCCCAGTGCGCATGGCTGATGATGATGTCGGTAATCTCGTCCGGCCGTACTCCCGCGGCGGCGACCGCATCGGCAGGCGATCTGAAGTCGCGGACCTTCCACCGTTCGACGAATTTCTGCCGGTAGAAGCCGGAGTCCACGAGCACGTTGCGCCCGTTCGAACCCTTGAGCAGCCAGACCATGACCGGGATGTCGAGCCTGCGTCCGGCCTCGGTGCCGGCCACCAGCCCGGACACCGCTAACGCCGGCAGGATGCCGAAGCGGATGGCAAACGCGTCGTAGACCGGCGGCTTCTCGGACGTCTGCGCCCGTATCCGTGAGCCTGGCTGAACGACGCCCACTGTCAGCAGAAGGGCGATGGCGATCGTGGCGTGCGAGCGCAGCGGGAATGTCATGCGCCGCATTGTGCGCGTGCGCATCGCCGAGGCGCAAGCGGACTGGTCTTCGCTAGCGCTTCTTCATCGATCGGCGAGTGGTGCTCCGCTTCCGCGCGGCGGTGCGAGCCTGACGGCTGAGCGCCGAGTGTGACGCTGCGCCATGTCCCTCACGTTTCAGCGCCTTCATGGTCGCTCGCGATCGGCGTGACGACGTCTTGTGAGATCCCGAGTGCCCGGCGCGCAGATCCTGTGCCGCTCGCCTTCTCGTGGCCGCCGAGGACTGTCCCTTGGCCGGTGGAGGGAGCTTGACTCCCGCTCGCCGCGCCTTCGACAACCCGATCGCGATGGCCTGCTTCGTCGAGCGCGCACCGTGCTTGCCCTCACGGATGTGTTCGATCTCCTCGTGGACGAATTCACCAGCCTGCGTGGACGGAGATTTTCCCTCACGCTTGTCCTGTCGAGCCCGCCTCAACGTTTCTTGCTCCGGCATGTGTTGCCTCCTGCGCCGAAAGAAGCAACAACCGGTCCGAAAGGCGCGGTCCGGCTGAAGCCGAACGCTACGTGACCGCGACTGCCGACTTCCTACCGACTCTTCAGCGTGAGCCGATGCTCGGCGTTTCCATCGACCGCCGCTTTCGAGAATGCGAGCGGGAAGTACTTGTTGTCCGTCCAGAGTGGCAGGAGATTGCCGTAGTACGGACTCCCGGGTTGCCCCGATTGGCCCGGAACGTTCGAGCCGAGCGAGTTATCCCAGTTCGACACGTCGAGAATCTCGCGATACGTCGCACCGTCGGCGGCGACGGTTCCCGCGCCGCCCGCACGCTCGACGGTGGGAAGATCGAACGCGCGCACGAACGGATGAGGGAACGTTCGCGTGTGCATGCGTCCCCAACGCCACGCGCTCCAATCGCGTCCCTGGCTACCCCTCAACCGTGTGACCGCCTGGCTCAAGCTGTCCTCTGGACTCGCTTGGCCGTCTGTTGTGCTCGCCGTGTCATCGGTAGCGCGACGTCCGGTAACCTGGCGCCACGTTTCATACAGCGCCGCCGCCGCACTGTCGCGCTGATACACGCCGTCCCAGTTCGCGAGCATCGCCCGCCCCCGTTCGACGTCGGGATCCGACGCCGTCCAGCCTTTGAAGCGCGGCAGGTCCGCCGCGGCGCGCAGAGAGAAGGCGTCGTGCTGCATCCGCTGATGATCCTCCAGCGAGTACTTGCGCCCCGGCGTCAGCAACTGCAACAGTCGCGTGATCCTTTCGAACCGCACATCCGCGTTCTTGAACATGATCGGCGGCGCGTAGCCCTTGGGCTGGATGTTGTGATTGGCCGTGGCGATGAATCCGCGATCCGGGTTGATCTCCCGCGGCAGATCCTGCCGGAAGCCCTGCCACTCGAAGTCACCGCCGCCCGGGACCGGCAGCCGGCCGACCCATCCCTTGCGCGTTGGCGTCAGCGCTGAGGCCTGCCACGAGATGTTGCCATCTACGTCACCGCAAATCAGGTTCTCCGACGGCGACTTCCAGTACATCGCAGAGTCGAGGAACTGCCGGCAGTCGCGAGCCTGGCTTAGGCGCAGCCCCGCGAGATATGCGCCTGTTCCCGGCTCGAGCAGCGCTGACCGCAAGGCGTAGGCGCGGTGCCGGGCCCGGTCCTCGTAGAAGATCGGACCGTGACGGCTGAACTTCAGCTCGACACTCTGGGGCGCCTGGCCCTTCACCGCAATTTGTTCGCGGACGATGCGTAAGGGTTCCCAACCGCCTCGCCATCGAACCTGATTTGCATCGGCCGGATTGATCTCCTCGACGTAGACGTCGTGCTGGTCCGTTCCGACGATCGTGAGCCCCCATGCCACCCGATCGTTGTGGCCGACCGCGATGCCGACAAACGGCGGCTCGGACGCGCCGATCACATTCCATCCGGGTGCGATGAGGTGAAAGATGTAGCGCAGTGACGGAAGCGTGACCTCGCGGTGCGGATCGTTGGCAACGACGGGCTTCCCGGTCGTGGACATGGATCCGCTGACGACCCAGTTGTTGCTGCCGGGCTCGAAGACTGCCTCGGGGTCGGCCGTCGCGCGCTCTGTCATGGACGAACGCTGATCGATGGCCCTCGCGGCGAGCGATCGATACGTCGGCAGAATCTCCGGAACAGGGAGTCGCCCGGTTTCCGCGCGTGTCGCCGCGACGACTTCCTCGGTGATTGCCGACACGTCGAGTCCGGCAGGCACCTGCAGTGCGTCCCAGGGATCGGGGTTGCGCCGCCGGTTGGCTTCCTCCGCGCCAAGCGCCGCGACACTTCGCGCGAGCTGCAGTTCGCTCGTGGCATCGCCGAAGGTGACCTGTCGAAGCGTCAGCGTTTCGAGGGTCCACGGCTGGGGCTTGACGCCGGTCAACAGGAATTCAACCGGCAGGTTGTCCGCGTGCGTCGAAATGAAGGCATTGACGCCGTTCATGAACGCGGTCAACAACCGGCGGCCCTCGGGGTGATAACTCGCGAGCTCCGTCTGGTCCATCGGGCCGCGATACTTGAGCAGGCGGGCCACGCGATCGCGGCCGACGGCTTGCGGCCCGAGAATCTCGGCGAGCCGCCCTTCGCCGGTGCGACGCCAGATCTCCATCTGCCAGAGGCGATCCTGTGCGGCCACATACCCTTGCGCGAAGAACAGATCGTCCGCCGAGGCCGCGTAGATATGCGGGATGCCCCAACGATCGCGCAGGACCCGCACGTCCCCTCGCAGGCCCGGCACGGTGACCTCGCCATCCATCCGTCCAAGCGCGCGCTGTGACAGGTCAACGAGTTGAACCGCTTGCCAGGCGACGGTAACGAGGCTGACGGCGAGCAGAAGGGCAGTACGAACGAAGGTGGACACGGTGGAAGCTCCGTTGACAGGTCAGCGAGCGCGGCGATCGAAGACGCCTGCTGGTCCTGTCTTTTCGATGATCCCGACGATCAGGTCGCGACGTGCGAGGACTCCCGCGATTTCGAAGTCGGTGAGGTACTCGCCCAGCTCCTTCTTCAGCGACTCTTTGGTGAGCTCTTTCATCCGCTCGAGCATCTGGCGGTCGCAGCGAGTGACGTTGGCGGGCGTTTTCAGCGTCGGATGTGTCCGGAACGCGCGCGTGTGATCGATCGCCCAGACATGCCAGTCCTTGGTGATGAGCAGGTTGCCGGTGTTGCGATCCATGTTGTAAATGAGCTGATCGAAGACGCGAACGAGCTGCATGTACTCGTTCCACTCCTGCGGGCGCGGCGGCTGGATTTTGTCGCTCAGCCGCTTCCCCTCGTCCATCATCACGTCATCGATCCACCAGGTGAACGCGGCCTGCTTCAGGTCATAGCGCCGGGCGATGCTGACCGGTACGAGGTTCAGGCCGATCATGCGATCGAGGCGGTAGGCCGCAACGTTGTACTCCCAGCTGTCGCGGAAGTTGAACTCCGTGGCACTGCCAGCCTCGAACTGCGCTTTGCGCTCGTCGATCCTCTGGATCTGCGCGTCGTGTGTACGCGTGCCGTCGCTGAGCGTCGCGCGCAGCGATCCAGTGATGCCCTTGGACGTCCCTCGCGTCTTGACGACCTTCGCCGTTCGGAGGAACTGCTCGATCTCCGCGTCTGAGGGAATCGCCGTCGTCTGTGACGGCGGCGGAGCAGGCTGCTGCGCCACAACCGCGCACACGGCAACTGAGACGAACGCGGCGAGCGCGGCGGCGGGCAGTCTGCGCATGACCAAATCCTTCCGGAACGGCGAGAGTATATCGCCGCGACGAGGTTGATTACAGACGTGAGATCCAGCCACGAAATCGTCAGGGCGGAGTTGCACGCCTTTTACCGCCGATTCCTGGAGCCGGGTGAAGTCGCGCAATTTCCGGAGTGAACTTGTCAGCTTCGTCATCGGGAATGGGACTTGCGAGATGCGCTGCGCATCTGTCTGTCGTCGGGGAGGCCACAGCATGGAACAGAAGGCTCAGCTCGGGGCGTCGATTCGGATCAAAGGCGAGTTCAGCGCGAAGGAAGACGTGGTCATCGCCGGCCACATCGAGGGCACGATCAATGTCGAAGGTCACCTGGTCATCGTCGAGGGATGCGCGGAGCTCGCAGCGGACATCGTCGCGCGCGCCATCGTCGTGTCCGGGACCCTCAAGGGCAGCCTGGTGGCGGAGGAGCGCATCGAGCTGCGCAACAACGCCGAGGTCGAAGGAGAAATGTCCGCGCCGCGTGTCGGCATGGCTGAAGGGGCGATCTTCCGCGGGCGCCTCGAAACCGAGCGCGCGAAGGTCAAGTTGGCGACGGCGTCGTAGTTCACGTCACGGGCGCCCAGCCCGTTCAGCGGTCACCGCACGATTTGGTTGGCTGGAGGAGACGCCGCGGCAGGTGCCGCGGCGACCGCCTTCCCGCTGCTCCTGGTGATCGTATCCGGCACAGGCCGACAGGCCTGGACTCGCTTCAGGCCTGCACTCCCGGCGCGACGGGCGCGATCCATCGCGCCAGCGACGCTTTGCGCCGATACCATGTTCACCGGCAAGTAACTAAAACCCGCGATCGCGTGTCTAAAAGGGAGGACGCGCGGGAATAACGGGCACAAGGTTGGGGTTTCTGCGGAGCTAACCTATGGCGTTGTGCATCATCGTGGACGACCACGAAGATACGCGCGAGGGCTATGCGGAGTACCTTGGCGCCTGTGGACTCGCCGCAGTGACGGCCGGTAGCGCGGAGGAGCTGTACGCGCTCGCCTCCGCCTCTCCACCCGACATCATCGTCCTGGACCTGCAGCTGCCCGGCATGAACGGGTGGGAAGTGGCCCGCCGCATTCGCGCCGATCCCAGCCTCCGCACCATTCCCATCGTCGCGGTTTCCGGGTGCGTTCTACCCGCCGATCGAGCCGAAGCGGCGAGCGCCGGCTGCGACGTCTTTCTCGCGAAGCCCTGCGACCCTGGCGTGATCGTCAGCGAGGTTCGCAGGCTGCTGTTCAAGTCCTCGCACGAGTAGGAGCTTCCCGCGAACGGCCCTGAATGGCGCGGCCTCAGCGAAGCAATCGCGACGACTCCTCCGCCCGTACGGCCGCGATGATCATCTCAACGAGCACGCGATCTTCGAGGTGGTTCAAAGTGGCGCTGTCTACATCGGTCAAGTTGTAGGCTCGAAGGATATTCACGAGGTGCCAGGCGGAAAGCGCAGACAGTTGAGCGCGCAGGACTGCCTCGCCCTTGCGGTAGACCGAGAATGGATTGAGCACGCTTTCGACCGGAGGCGGAAGCGTGATGTCGGGTGCGGGACCGTCGAACGCCGGTACGGGTGTCTCCGGTTCAATCGGCCTGACGAGCGGCTTCAAGGCTCGTCGCAGCGCTCCTTCGAGGTACACGTGCGTGAGGCCGCTGGCCCAATAGAGTGCGTCCTGCCTATTCGGTTGCGTCGTCTCGCGACCGGAGCGCAGCGTTGGTCCGCCATCGACCGGTTCGAACTCGATCCAGCCCTGCCACAAACCGTCGGACGCGAGCACGCCGCAGACGCGTGCGAGATAGATCGCGCCATCCTCCCCAACTAACGGATCCGTGAACTGCGCGAGGACTTCAGCCACCTTTCCCTCCCGGGGGATTGCGGTTGCAAAACCGCCACCATTCGCAGGCCGGCAGGTGCGCTTGATCTCCACCCTACAACGTGCGCGATGATGGCCTATGCAGAAGCCGCTCGATTCGCACGTGGATATCGGCCACGTGCATCTCAAGGTCGCCGACCTCGACCGGGCGATCGCGTTCTACTCGGGCGTGCTGGGCTTCGAGGTCATGCAGCGGATGGGTAACTCGGCGGCCTTTCTCAGTGCCGGCGGCTACCACCATCACATCGGACTGAACACCTGGGAAAGCCAGGGTGGGTCGCCGCCGCCACCGGGCACGACAGGTCTCTACCACTTCGCAGTCCGCTATCCGAACCGCGCGGCCCTTGCTGACGCGTTGCTGCGATTGGACAGCGCGGGGATCCAGCTCGACGGAGCGAGCGATCACGGCGTCAGCGAAGCGCTCTATCTGCGCGATCCGGACCAGAACGGCCTCGAGCTGTACGTCGACCGTCCGCGTGACGAGTGGCCGCGGAGTGCGAATGGTTCGCTCAACATGGGGACGGTGCGGCTCGATCTGGATGCGCTCCGTGCTGCAGCGTCGTCAGTGCCGGCCGAAGCTTCTGCAACGGCCGTCCCAGCCTACGCGCTGATGACCGAGACCGAGCGCGAGCGCCTGCGGGCGCTCAGGGGCCGGCTGCTCCACCTGCACAAGGTGCTGCTCGACGATGCGCGCGCGGCGTACGAGATGGACCGAGGGCGCGTCGGATCGAATGCGGGCCTGCTGCAGCTGGTGATCAACGATCCCTGGTTCGCCTGGCTGCACGCGCTCTCGGAGTTGATCGTCCGGATCGATCAGGCCGTCGAACAGGACGCACCCGCCACATCCGCCGATGCGCAAACGCTCGTGGAACAGGTCGAGCGTCTCCTCACCGCGTCGGAGACCGGCGACGGGTTCGCGCGCCGCTACTTCGAAGCGCTGCAGCGCCAGCCAGCTGTCGTCCTCGCTCATGCCGACGTGCGGCGCATCCTCAAGGATTTGCGATGAGCGAGTCGTCGGCAGCCATATCCCCCGCTGCGGATCCATCGCCAGCCGCGGGAACGATCATTCCGCCTGCCGCGACGGCGGCTGCGTCCGGCGCCGCGGCCCGCCGTCTGGATCGATCGATCGTCGAGGGACCGATCGCACGCGCCGTCTGGAAGATCGCGTGGCCCACGGTCCTTCAGAACGCCATTGGCGGACTGCAGGGGATCATCGATCACGCGATGGTCGGCCACTACGTCGGCTTCACCGCCAATGCGGCCATCGGCGTGAGCTGGCAGATCTTTCTGGTCGTCATCGTCTTCATCAGCTCGCTCTTCACCGGAATGGGTGTCCTGGTCGCGCGTTTCGCGGGGGCCAACCAGCCGGAGAAGGTCAACCGCACGGTCTATCAGGCGTTCCTGACGGCGGTCGTACTTGCGGTCGGCATCCTCGCACCGCTTGGTTACGTACTGGCGCCGAGGCTGCTCGAGCTCGTGCACGCCACACCCGCCGTCCGTGCCGAAGCGCTCCCGTTTCTGCGAACGATGTTCGTCTTCAGTCTCGGGATGCTGCTCTTCTTCATGCTCGGCGGCGCACTGCGTGCGGCCGGCGATGCGCGGACGCCGCTGCGGCTCGGGATCTGGATGACGATCCTCAACATGTGCTTCAACGTGATCCTCATTCCGGGTTGGGGACCGATCCCGAGGTTCGGCACGCGCGGTGCGGCAATCGGCACGGTTACGGCGAGCACCATCGTCTCCTTGGTCGCGCTGTGGATGATCTTCCGCGGCCGTCTCGTCGTGCACTTCTCGAAGGGCATGGCCTGGCGGCCCGACTGGACGATCATCCGGTCACTGTTCCGGTTCGGCCTGCCTGCGGGGATTCAGGGTGTGGCGATGAACGTCGCGGGCGTGCTGCTCCTGCGGTTCATCGGTTCGCTCGAGCACAGCGCGGAGGCGCAAGCCGCGTACGCGGTGGGCTACACCGAGCTCTTCTCGCTGATCACCTGGACGTCGGTCGGTCTCATGGGTGCGGCGGCTGCCGTCGCCGGCCAGAATCTCGGCGCGGGCAAACCCGAGCGGGCCATGCGCGGCGTGCACATCGCCGCGCGGTTCGGTCTCTGTGTCGCGGCCACTGTCGGCGCGATGTTCCTGATCGTCCCTGAGTATCTGCTCGCGATCTTCGGCCTGAAGGATCCCACCGTCGTCGCACTGGGCACGCAGCTGCTTCGTTTCCTCAGCCTGTCAGGACTCTTCATTACCGTCGCGCTGACCTACACGGGTGGGCTCCAGGGAACCGGAGACACTCGAAGCCCGCTCTACATCACCCTCGCGTCGCAGATTGTCGTGCCGCTCGGGATCCTGTTCACGATGCAAGCAATGGGACGGCTTCAGCCGCAGACGGTCTGGACAGCGATCCTGCTCGGCCACCTCACGCGCTGCGTCCTGTCCGCCGCGCGATTCCATCAGGGTAAATGGCGCACCATTCGGGTGGAGTAGATTGACCCGTCATGCGGCTCGGAACGAGAATTGTGTACCGTTTGGCCGGGCCGCATGAGGGCAAGGCGCGCCACAGGCGCGCCCCGCCGGAGCGGCCGCCTTCGCACCGCAGGCACTTCGGCGAGCCTCCGTAGCGCAGCGGAGGCGGGAGCGGGGCGACGGGGCCCCGCGAGCGATGCCGAAAGGGGGTCCGGGGGACGAAGTCCCCCCGGTCCAGGAGGAGGAGCTAGCCATGAAATGGACGCCTGGCGATCGCGGCAACATCGAGGACATGCGGGGACAGTCGGGGATGGGCATGCGCGCCGGCGGCCTGGGCATCGGTGCGCTCCTCGTCGTGCTGGTCCTGAGCTGGGCGACCGGCGTGGATTTTCTCAGCCTTCTCGGCACTGACGGCGGCAGCATGCCGCCGTCGGCATCCGTCGGGACCTCGGGCAACGTGACGGCAACACCTGGTGAAGAGCGGATGGTCGACATGGTCGACGCTGTCCTCACCGACGCCCAGGCGACGTGGCGGCAGGTCCTGGGATCGCGGTACCAGGACACGCACGCGGTGCTCTTCCGCGACGCGATCCAGTCGGCGTGCGGTTTCGCGCAATCGGCCACCGGCCCGTTCTACTGTCCGGGCGATCAACGGATCTACCTTGATCTTGGATTCTTCGACGAGCTCAAGAGCAAGCTTGGCGCGCCAGGCGACTTTGCTCAGGCATACGTGCTCGCGCACGAGCTGGGTCATCACGTGCAGCGACTGCTGGGGGTCGAAGAGCAGGTACGTCGCGCGCAATCTGCGCGACCCGATCAACAGAACGCGCTCTCAGTTCGTCTCGAGCTGCAAGCGGATTGCTTCGCCGGCGTCTGGGGTCACTACGCGGCCGCGTCCGGCCGCGCGGTGCAGGGCAAGGTCGAGCTCGAGCGCGGCGACGTCGAGGAGGGCCTCAACGCGGCGGCATCCATCGGCGACGATCGCCTGCAGCGCATGTCCTCCGGGCGCGTGGCTCCCGATCGATTCACGCACGGATCCTCCGAACAGCGTGTCACCTGGTTCCGTCGCGGCCTCGAGAGCGGCGACGTGAACGCCTGCAACACGTTCGGCGGTGGTTCATAGCGTCGCGAACCGCAACTCTTCTCGCGGTCAGCCGTCGCCCCGCTGGGGGCGTTCGCGCTCCAGCGGCGTCTTTTGCCTTTTCCTCCGATCCGCTGCATTGACTCCTCGAACTTCGTTCGTCTTCGATCCATCGGCTCGAGCTGATAGCTGCACGCCCAAACAGCTCCCGAGTCGGCCCATTTCTCGGACGTGGGTTTCGAAATACACCATTTGCCATGCCATGCCCTCGAACCCCTGGATGCTCCGGTGGCAGGCGCGAATTCGGCTGGCACTGACTCGGCAACACGACTACTATCAGTCGTAGTAGACAGGTTCGACCAATTCCTTTCCGGTCGTCGGAGGCAACGGAATCATGGAGACGCACGCCCAGCATGGCGGGATGTCGAATCGTTTCCGGCAGCATCAACATGTTTGTGCGTTGTACGAAAGCGAAGAAGAGCAGCGGGCCATGGCAAGCGAGTACCTGGCGGATGGATTGCGTCGCGGCGAACGATGTGTCTACTGTGCTCGCTCGCCGACAGCGCTTGAACAATTGCGCGCTGCTCTGACCGCGGCCGGCATCGACGTCGAGCGAATGATCAGTCACGGGGCGCTGGTCGAAAGGACGCATGCCGACACGTACGTGGTCAATGGATGCTTTGATACCGACCGCGTGCTCGGTGTCCTCAACAAGTCCGTGGAATCGGCCTTGAATCGCGGATTCCTGGGCCTGCGCACGTGTGGCGACATGTCGTGGCTGGTCGAGGGACCCCCGGGATCAACCCAGCTGGTGGAGTACGAAGCACTTCTGAATCAGCGCTTTCGGTCGGTTCCTGCCGCCGGGATGTGCCAGTACGATCGCCGGCGTGTGCCCGCGCATCAGCTCGATCATGCACTGACGACGCATTCATCCGTTCTGCTCGAAGGACATCACCGGTTGAATCCGTTTTATAGAGCGCCCGGGATCGCCATGCGCAGACCAGCGCAGCCGCACAAGGTTGAATGGAAGATTACCGAGCTGCGCCACGCGCGCCTCAAGATCTGAACGCGCGCACCCTCGCGCCCTTGGCACCTTCGCACCGAGGCACTCTGGCTCCTTAGGCACCCAGGCACCTCAGGCACGGACAGATGTCATAATCGCCCCTCGATGCCCTCCATTGGTTCCCCCGTCTACCGCCGTGAAGGACGCGCCAAGGTCACGGGTCAGGCGCGTTACGTGGACGACCTGGTCGTGCCCGGGATGTTGTATGGCACGACGGTTCGAAGCCCCGTCGCGCGCGGCGTGATCCGCGACGTCAAGTACGGGCCTGGCATTCCGTGGGATGAGTTCACGATTGTCACTGCGGGTGACATCCCGGGCGTCAACTGCGTCGCCCTCATCGAGCGCGATCAGCCGTATCTCGCTGACGGCCGGGTCAATCACCCCGAAGAACCCGTGGTGCTGCTGGCGCATCCCGATCGCTTCCTGCTCGAGGAAGCGCGCCGTCACGTCACGATTGACGTCAATCCGGAGCCACCCGTGCTCACGATCGATGATTCGCTCGCGGCGCGTGATGTGATCTGGGGTGCCGACAACGTGTTCAAGCGCTATCTGGTCCAGCGCGGCGACGTGGATACGGCGATGGCCTCCGCGGCGCACATCGTGGAAGGCGTGTACGAAACGGGTGCGCAGGAGCAGCTCTACATCGAGCCGAATGGAATGATCGCCACTGGTGATCCGATCGACGGCGTCACCGTGTGGGGCTCGATGCAGTGCCCGTACTACATCCACACGGCGCTGGCGGTGCTCTTCGGCATTCCGGCAGACAAGATCCGCATCGTCCAGACGGAAACCGGCGGCGGGTTCGGTGGGAAGGAAGAATACCCGTCCGTGATCGCCGGTCACGCGGCGCTGCTCGCGTGGAAGGCGCACCGGCCGGTGAAGCTGATTTACGACCGCGGGGAGGACATGGTCGCGACGACGAAGCGCCATCCGTCGCGGACCCGGCATCGAACGGCCGTCGATGCGGAGGGGCGCCTCCTCGCGATGGACATCGACTTTGTGATCGACGGCGGCGCGTACTGCACGCTCTCACCGGTCGTCCTCTCCCGAGGAACGATTCACGCGGCGGGACCGTACTCTTGCCCCAACGTCAGAATCCGCGGCCGCGCCGTTGCCACCAATGCGCCGCCGCATGGCGCGTTCCGAGGCTTCGGCGCTCCGCAGAGCATCTTCGCGCTCGAGCGGCAAATGGATCGCGTGTCGGCGACCGTCGGACTCACACCCGAAGAGTTTCGCCGCCGCAACTTCATTCAACGCGGCCAGACCACCGCCGTTGGACAGGTCATCGACGAACCCGTGGACATGTCCGGTCTGCTCGATCGTGCTCTCGAGATGTCCGGCTACTCGGCCAAACGGAAGCAATTCTCGGAGGCTAATCGACGGTCGCGATCCAAACGCGGGATCGGCTTTGCGGCGTTCATGCACGGCGCTGGCTTCACCGGATCGGGTGAAGATCACCTCGCCTCGGTGGTGGCGGTGGAAGCGGTGCCTGACGGCCGCATCAGGGTCCTGACCTCGGCGACGGAGATCGGTCAGGGGACCAACACCATCTTCGCGCAGATTGCCGGGGACGCTCTCGCCCTCCCTCATGACGCCATCGACGTCGTCCAGCCCGATACGTCGCTCGTGCCCAACAGCGGACCGACAGTCGCATCGCGGACCTGCATGGTCGTCGGCAAGCTCGTCGAGACAGCAGCGATCGGGCTCCGCCGCACGCTCGTCGACGCGGGACTCATCGGTGCTGCCTACTCGAGCGACGAGTTTCAGTCTGCGTGCCGCGACTACATCGCGACTGTCGGGCCGCTCAAGGCGACCGCTCGCTATCAGCCGCCGCCCGGGCGTCGATGGGACGATCAGAAGTACCAGGGAGATGCCTACGGCACCTACGCCTGGGCGGTGTATGTCGCGGAGGTCACCGTCGACGCGATCACGTTCGAGACGCGGGTGGATGACTTCGTCGCAGTCCAGGAAGTCGGCAAAGTGATCAACCCCGTGCTGGCGATCGGTCAGATCGAAGGGGGCGTCGCGCAGGGGATCGGCTGGGCCCTGTACGAGCAGGTCGTCTGGCGCGAAGGGCGGATGATCAACGGCCAGATGACGAACTACATCATGCCCACGTCGATGGATCTCCCGCCGATTCGTGTGGCGTTCGAGGAGCGGCCGTACCCGTACGGACCTGCGGGTGCGAAAGGTATCGGCGAGCTGCCGATGGATGGCGCGGCGCCGGCGATCTTCAACGCCGTCGCGCACGCCACCGGACTCAATCCAACGACGCTGCCGCTGACACCCGAAACGCTGATGGCACTCTCAGAGGCCGCGCATGGCTGACCCGACGATCACCATCCGCTGCCGCGTCAACGGCACGGACACGACGATCGAAGGGCACCCGATGGCCCGCCTTCTCGACGTGCTTCGTCACGACCTCCGCCTCACCGGCACAAAAGAAGGCTGCGGCGAAGGTGAATGCGGCGCCTGTTCGGTGCTGATCGACGGACAGCTCGTCAACAGTTGTCTCGTGCCGCTCCTGCACGCGCAGGGCGTCGCGATCACGACGATCGAAGGTGTGGCCGGCGGCGACGTGCTGCACGCGGTCCAGCAGTCGTTCATCGCGCACGGCGGCGCTCAGTGCGGCATCTGCACCCCCGGCATGGTGCTCGCCGCGGTGAACCTGCTCGCGAACAACCCCGAACCAACCGAGGCGGATGTCAGGGTCGCGCTCGCGGGCAACCTGTGCCGATGCACGGGCTACATGCGGATCTTCGACGCCGTCCTGCAGGCGGCGGTCGAATTGCCTGTCAAATGAACGCCGTCGCCCCAACCCCGCGGCGCGAGCAAACAGCTTTGAGCCGCAGTGAGCGCGAACGCGCGAGCTGGGGGTGGGACCCCAGACGCGCTGAAGGACGAGCGCTGGCAGAGCGCCTGCGGCCGGCGCGAGGCGCGCAGTCGCCGAGCGCCGCGCGTGGGGGTGGGGCCACACGCGCACTGAGGATGCGGGGGTGGGGCCCCGCGGCAAACTGAAAAATGAGAGCGTACCTCCCCGCGTTCGACCTACGTGCCCCGGCGACGCTCGCCGGGGTACTCGAGCTGCTCGCACGCGAGCCCGGCGTGTGGCATCCGTTCGCCGGCGGCACCGATCTGATGGTGCTCCTGGAAGCGGGGAAGCTGACCGACAAGCGGTTCATCAGCCTGTGGCATCTCGACGATCTTCGCGGCATCACCGTTGACGCCAACACCGTCACCGTCGGTGCGCTGACCACTTACTCCGAGGTGCTCCGGCATCCGCTCTTGCAGACGGAGTTTCCGCTCCTTTGCGAAGCCGCGCGCGAAACAGGCGGGATCGCGACCCAGAATCGGGGCACGATCGGCGGCAACATCGCGAATGCGTCACCCGCTGCCGACACGCCGCCCGCACTCCTCGCCTACGACGCCGAGATCGAGCTGATTTCGTCATCGGGCTCCCGGGCTGTTCCCTACGATCGGTTCCACACCGGATACAAGAAGATGGATCTCGGTCCGACTGAGCTGATTCGCGCCGTGCGGCTGCCGCGTGGCCGGAGCAACTGGATCGAGTCCTACCGCAAAGTGGGCACCAGGCGCGCACAGGCGATTTCGAAGGTCTGTTTCGCTGCCGCAGCCGACGTCACCGACGGCACGATCCATCAGATCCGCCTCGCTTTTGGAAGCGTCGCGCCCGCCGTCATTCGCGCCCGGAATGCCGAGCGCGCACTCGAAGGCCGCGCACTTGGCGACGTCTCGGTCCCGGCGGTCCGAGCGGCGCTCGCCTCCGATATCGCGCCGATCGACGACATGCGATCGACCGCACACTACCGAGGTGAGGTCGCCGGACGCCTCCTCGACGAGTTCCTCTCCGAGACCTTGCAGTAAGATCGTTGGATGCACGTCAGAGCGTCCGTCCTTTTCATTCTCTTGTCGGTGGGTGTGGTGGCGGCGGGGCAGCCGGGAACGGCGCCCGGCCAGACCGCCGCGGTCGATGCCGCGCTCTCCAAGGTTGCTCCCTCCCTCGTCCGGATTCACGTGGTGATGGTGGACCAGCAGGAAGGGCGCGAGCTCAAACGCGAGGCAGCGGGCAGCGGCACCATCATCACGCCGGAGGGACACGTCCTCACGAATCATCACGTGGCCGGGCGGACGCGGGCGATCTTCTGCACCCTCGCGAGCCGTGAGGAAGTCCCCGCCGATCTCGTCGGAACCGATCCGCTGTCGGACATCGCGATCCTCAAGCTGCGGCCATCGAGCCCGCGGACGTTCCCTGCGGCACACTTTGGTGACGTGAGCAAGCTCAAAGTGGGTGAGCGTGTCCTCGCGCTCGGCAGTCCGCTTGCCCTTTCGCAGTCGGTCACGATGGGGATCGTCAGCAACACCGAGATGATCATGCCCGGCATGTTCTGGCCCTTCAACCGCATGACGCTCGACGGAGAAGACGTCGGCTCGATCGTCCGCTGGATTGGCCACGACGCACCGATCTTCGGAGGGAACTCCGGCGGTCCGCTCGTGAACATGCAAGGCGAGATCGTGGGCGTCAACGAGATCAGCCTGGGCCTTGCGGGTGCGATTCCTGCCGACCTCGCTCGGGAGGTAGCCGAGGCGATCATCAAGGACGGTCGCGTCAAGCGCAGTTGGATCGGACTCGAGGTGCAGCCACTCCTGAAATCGTACAAAGGAGAGAAGGGCGGTCTCGTCGGCGGCACGATCGAAGGGTCGCCGGCCGAGAAAGCCGGCTTCGCGTCCGGAGACGTCCTCCTGTCGATCGGTTCGCACGACGTGACCGTCCGGTTCGCCGAGGAGGTCCCGCTCTTCAACCAGATGGTGATGCGGCTCCCGCTCCGACAGCCCGTGACGGCAACCGTGGTCCGCAACGGCGTCGAGCAAACGCTGACGGTCACGCCGGTTGAACGCGAGAGCGTCGAAGCGCCCATCCACGAGCTTGCGACGCTCGGCATCACGGGATCGAACCTGACGGCCTGGTCGTCGAAGGAGCTCAATCGGAAGACCCGCGACGGCGTGCGCGTCCGCGGCGTCCGGTCCGGCGGCCCGGCGGACGATGCCAAGCCCGCGCTGCGCGAAGACGACATCATCGTCGGCGTCGATGACACGCCGGTGAAGACGCTCGAAGGGTTGACCTCAGCGCTCGACCACCTCGTCCAGAACGGAAACAGTCACGCTGACGCGCTCGTCTCGTTCGAACGCTCCGGCGAGCGTCTGCTGACCGTCGTCGAGATCGGACGGCCGGGGTTGGAAGATCCGGGTCTCGAGGCGCGGAAGGCGTGGATCCCGATTTCCGTGCAGGTGCTGACGCGTGAACTTGCCGACAAGCTCGGGCTGTCCGACACTTCCGGGGTCAGGGTCACGCGCGTGCTGCCTGGCTCGGCAGCGAAGGCAGGCCTGCAAGTCGGCGACATCATCACGGCCGTGGATGGCGATCCCGTGCAGGCGTCGCAGCCGTCCGACGCGGACCTGTTCGCGACCATGATCCGCCAATACAAAACCGGGACGAACGTCGAGCTGTCGATTATCCGCGGCAAGACGCCGCAGAAGATCAAGGTTGCGCTCGAAACCTCTCCGCGGCTGCCGCGCGAGATGAAGAAGTACGAAGATCCCAACTTCGAGTTCCGGGTCCGCGACATCGCCGCCGCGGATCGCCTCGAAGAAGGGATCGACCCCGATCAGTCGGGGGTGCTCGTCGACGCGGTACGCGAAGGCGGATGGGCCGCTCTGGCGCATCTGGCCGTCGGCGATTTGCTGCTGGCGGTAGACGGTGAGGCGGTGCAGGATGTTGCGGCCGTTCAGGCGAAGATGACGAAGATCGCCGCCGCACACCCGCCGACCGTCGTGTTCAGAGTGAAGCGGGGCATTCGCACCTTCTTCGTCGAGATGCAGGCTGGTTGGAAACAACAGGAATGAGGAACCGCAGTATGGCTTTTCGCTCGCTCGCAGTCGTCGCGCTCGCGCTCGTCATGGTGGTTCGTCCGTCCGCGGATCAGGATGCCTCGCGCACGGCTGCACGCGACATCGTCAAGAAATGGCAGGCTGCGGTCGTCAACGTCCGGGTGGTGTTGAAGACGCGCATGGCTGTTGGCGGCCGCGAGATGCAGTCCTCCGACGACTCGGTCGACACCGTCGGCACGGTGATCGATCCGTCCGGTCTGACCGTGTTGTCGCTGGGTGCGCTGAACCCGGGCGCGATGATCAACCGGATGATGGGCGCCGGCGGCACCGGCGAGAACAAGATGGAAGTGACGAGCGAGCCGACGGACCTGAAAATCCGCCTGTCCGACGGCCGGGAGCTGCCCGCGAAGATCACGCTGCGCGACGAAGATCTCGACCTGGCCTTCATCAGTCCGACGACGACGCCGTCGACGCCGCTCGTCGCGATCAATCTCGCCGACGCCGCGAAACCAGCACTGCTCGATGAAGTGCTCGTGCTCTCGCGGCTCGGGCGCGTCGGCGGGTGGGCCGCCGGCGCATCGATTCAGGAGATCGGCGCGATCATCGAGAAGCCACGGACGTTCTTCGTCCTGGGGAGCACCAGCGCCAGCATGGGGACGCCCGCGTTCACGCTCAGCGGCAAGGTCATTGGCCTCCTGACGCTCCGGCAGATCGATGCCGGCCGGTCCAGCATGATGGCCCTCATGGGCGGCACCGAAGCGCTCGGCCTGCTGCCAGTGATCCTGCCGGCCGCCGACGTGCTCGAAATCGCCAAGCAGACGACCGAGAAATAGCGGGAACAACGGTTAGACACGAGGGGTTTTGACTGGCATGACGGACAAGGCAACCCAGTTCGAGGTCGTGAAATCGGAAGAAGAGTGGCGGAAAATCCTGACACCCGAGCAGTACGACGTGATGCGCGGCCACGGCACGGAACGTCCGGGGTCATGCGCGCTGCTGAACGAACATCGTCCCGGCACGTTTGCGTGCGTTGCGTGCGGGCAGCCGCTTTTCATCGCGGATAAGAAGTTCGAGAGCGGCACAGGATGGCCGAGCTTTTTCTCGCCGCTTGACGGTGCGCTCGGGACGACGACCGATCGGAGCTTCTTCATGACGCGCACCGAGGTTCACTGCAGCCGGTGCGGAGGACATCTCGGGCACGTGTTCCCGGACGGTCCGCCGCCCACCGGCCTGCGCTACTGCATCAATGGCGTTGCGCTGAAGTTCGAGCCTTCCGCGTAGGTTGACCTCAAAAAGGGCGAAACGCGCGGAGCGCCTGATCGACCGCGATCGCGGCTCCACGTCGCAGCCGCGGGTGGCGCGGCGGCGGCGGATTGCACATGAGGAGCCGGGCCTCTTCTGATCCGCCGGCGACCCCGCTCGAGTGAGGCCCCAATATCGGAATCAGCAGGCTCGAGGAGTCAGGCGGTTCTCCGAACAGCGCCGCCCGCATTGCGGAATCGAGATGTGTCAGCCCGTAGTCCGCCAGCAGTGTGCGCGCGGAAAGCTGCGGCGAGAGCGCGAAGCCTGAGAACAGCGCCTGACCCGGAAGGTAGGGGCGCTCCAGGACGAGCAACGCTGGCGGAGTGGGTCGTACACCAATCGGCAGCAGACGGACCAGCGGAGCCGAAAACCCTATCAGACTGAACGTCAGGTAATACGTCGAGGCTTCGAAGAGACCGCGGCCCCACGGGGGCAGGCGTGACGAGATGGCGGCCTGCAGCGATCCGCCGAAGGCCGCAGGTCCAAGCGGGCCGGACACCAACCACCTCCTGCCAAGCTGCTCGCGGACGGCGATCGTCAGATCGGCGGTGAGCGTGTCGGGATTCCTCCGGACCTCGACGTCATGCAGCGTGAGCGGCTCGAACAAGCCGGACCGATTCAGTCTTGCGAGGCTGCGCCGGAGCTTTCCGACATCGAACAGCGAGCGCTCCTGCAGAACCATCGCCCGGCGCAGTGTGGATTCGCTGACCCGGTGGTGGCCCGTGAAGTTGATACGGCCGACCATATACGCGGATCCCGTCGGCACGCGGGCGGTGACGTCCACCCACGTCCTGCTGGTATCGGACGGCGCCGAGGCATCGGTGTGCGAGACCTCCAGTTCCGCCGCGAAATCAAGCCGGCCGCGTGATTCAGCGATTCGTCTGGCATCGAGAAGGCACGCGCAGAGCGCGTCAGCGGGGAATTCACCGCTCGAGTCACTCGCTGTTTTCACGTGCTCACCGTCGATCCCATCGATCTCGACGCGGCGCACCGAGTACTTGAGGCCCGACTGCACCTCGAGTGTCAGGATCGCCTCGCCTCGATCGACTGTTACGCCGCCGAGGCCGACCCGCGCGTCGAAGTAGCCATGCGAGACATAGAACGAGCGGAGCCGCACGAGATCCGCTTCGACGGCGCGAGCCTCGTACCGCGGCCGTCGCGTCCAGATGCCGGGAATCACGCGCCGGATCTCGAGCTCCTTCAGCACCTTCTTCAGCGTGTCGGGTTCGAGCGCAGGATCCCCCTCGAACCGGACTTCGCGAACTCGCGGCGCAGAAGCGGCGCGCGGGCGCGTCGTCGTCCCCGGGTCCTCACCGGCAGCCGGCCAGGCTGCGGTGGTCGTGACGGTGAGGAGCACGCACAGAACGGGCATCGCCGGCTTCATGGCGCTTAAGGGTTAGATGTTCGAGCCCCCACTCTGGTCTTACCCTTCGATCCTGGCGGCGGGAGCAAGCGAGTGGCGGCGCTCGAGACAGTATTGAAGAGTGTCGGGGCGAAGCTCGACGCCTTCTACTTCGCGCTCGGGGAGCACGACGTGTATACGATCATCGATTCTCCCGACCTCGCAAGCGTGAGCGCTCTGGCGCTAGCGGCCAACGCGTCCGGAGCCGTCCGCGTTTCCACGACGGTGCTCGTGACTCCGCAGGAGGTGGATGCCGCAGTCAAGAAGGCGCTGCAGTACACGCCGCCCGGCCAGTAGCGGGATCCGCACAACACGTTCGGTCGGATGTGTCGTACGGCGTCAGCCGGACAGATTCAATCACGACCGTCGCAGCCGTTGCAGTAGATCCAGCAGGTCAGAGGTGTTCCAGGTGCTCCGGTGCAGGATCTCGCCGTGAGAGTCCGCCGCGTGTCGTGCCTGGCGGGCTTCCAGGTCTCGAAGCCGGTGTTCTTCCTCGCGCAGATCGTCGATTGACCGCTGACGGGCGCGCTCGAGACCGCCGGCCTGGATGAACGCCGCAATCTGGTGAAGCTCTCCGCCATCCAGGAACGTCCCGTGGCCGCGGCACACGTCCACGACCGTGCCTGACAACCGGCCGAAGTTCACGCGGTTCATCATCTTCCCGCAGCGCACGCATTTCCGGTAGCGGACGTTGCCTTGTGACGATGTCCGGCTCCGTGGCTCGAGCTGATGGAGGACCGCCGCCCGGCTCTCCTGATCTGCGCACAGACGCTCGAAGACGTCCGCATCGACCCAGACGCCGTCGCAGGTCGCGCATTCGAGCAGGGGCGTCGCGCCGACGTCCACCCGACGCATCGGGCTCGCGCACCCGGGACAGAAGACCGGCGCCTCCTCGTTCTCAGTCCGCTCGCGCCGGGCCCCGCACTTCGGACAGTAGAGGGCCCCGTCGAATATCTGCTCAAAGCACGATGGACAGCTGACAGTGGCGAGGCTCGCGTGGCAGTACGGGCACCGCGGCGCCTCAGGGTCAGCGGCCGCCCCGCAGTTCGGGCAGTGCAAAGAAGAAGCGTCAGGCATCGGCGAGAGACTACAATACGCTGAGCTGATTTCACGCCCGCGCGGTACAGTATCAGAATTTCTGGAGAGGGAACGCCGATGGGTCTGATGGATTTCATCAAGGGCGAGCTGATCGACGTCATCGAGTGGACCGACGACTCGCGCGACACGCTCTCTTTTCGCTACCCGGACGACGACAAGGCGATCAAGAACGGCGCGCAGCTGATCGTGCGCGAATCGCAGCAGGTCCAGTTCATCTACCTCGGCGAGTTCGGCGACACGTTCGGTCCCGGCAAACACACGCTGACGACCGACAACATCCCGGTCCTCACCAAGCTGAAGTCCTGGAAGTACGGCTTCAACTCGCCCTTCAAGGCGGACGTCTACTACCTCAACACCCGGCTGTTCACGGGGAACAAGTGGGGGACCGCCAACCCGATCATGGTGCGGGACAACGATCTCGGGATCGTGCGCGTGCGCGCGTTTGGCACCTACGACTTCCATATCAAGGAACCGAAGCTGTTCCTGAAGGAAGTCGCGGGCTCCGATCAGAACTTCCGCCTCGACGAGTTCGCCGACACGATGCGCTCGCGCATCGTCAGCATCTTCGCCGACGCGCTCGCGTCCGCCCACATCCCGGTGTTCGACGTCGCAAGCCGCTACACCGAGCTTGGCGAGGCGCTGCTGCCGATCATCAACCCGGTGGTGCTCGCGAAGTACGGTCTCGAGGTCGCCAGCTTCATCGTCGAGAACGTTTCGGTGCCACCCGAAGTGGAGACGGCGATCGACAAACGATCGAGCATGGCGGCCGTGGGCAATCTGAACGACTACGTGAAGTTCCAAATGGCCCAGGGAATGGAGAAGGGCGGAGGCTCGGGCGGCGCCGCGACCGAGCTGGCTGTCGGCCTGTCGATCGCCCAGCAGATCATGCAGCAGCAGGGGATGCCCGGCGCAGCCGCGGCGTCGGCGGCCTCGGCGGCGGTCACGCTGCCAGATCTGCTGTCACCGGCGGATGTCGCGAAAGCGCTGGGGGTGCCCGAGTCCGACGTGATGACGATCATCGAATCCGGAGAGCTCGCGGCGAAGAAGATCGGAACCTCGTACCGCGTCAGGCGGGCCTCGCTCGACGAGTACCTGGCGAAGTGAGCGCGGCCCCGGTCCCCCGCTGACGCCGCATGCCCGACATCTCAGCGCTCGACAAGTACCCCTGCGCCGCGTGCGGCGCGCAGGCTGAGTGGAACCCCGCAAAGCAGCTGCTGATCTGCCCGTTCTGCGGCAGCTCCACGCCCTTTACGGTCGACGCGACGACCGGCGCGATTCAGGAGCTCGATCTCGCGAAGGCGCTCCGCGAGCTGCCCGACGACGAGCGCGGATGGCTGACCGAGAAACGCACGGTCCAGTGCCAGAGCTGCAAGGCCGTCTCGGTCTTCGACCCCGAACGCGTCGGCCAGAACTGCGAGTTCTGCGGATCGCCGGCGCTGGTCGACTACAAGGAAATCAAGGCCCCAATCCGCCCGCAGAGCCTGCTGGCCTTCAAGGTCACGGAAGCGCAGGTCCGCGAGCAGATTCGACGATGGTACGCCAGCAAATGGCTTGCCCCGGGCGCGCTCAAGACCCGCGCGCTCGTCGATCGTGTCCACGGCATCTACATTCCGTACTGGACGTTCGATGCACAGGCGGTGTGCCCGTGGGAGGCCGAGGCCGGACACTACTACTACACCACCGAGACCTATCGCGAGGGTGGGCAGACGCGCACGCGGCAGGTCCGGCACACGCGCTGGGAACCAGCGTCGGGCGAGGTGCAGCACTTCTTCGACGACCAGCCGATCCCCGGTACGCAGGGCGTGTCGACTGCGCTGTTGACGCAAGTCGAGCCGTTTCCGACCACGGAACTCGTACCGTATCAGACGGCCTACCTGTCAGGGTTCGTCGTCGAGCACTATCAGGTGGTGCTGTTCGAGGCCGCGGAGCGATCGCGCGCGGCGATGACGGGCGCCTTGGAGCAGATGGCTGCCGGTCAGGTGCCGGGCGACACGTATCGAAACCTGCAGATCCATCCGGTCTTCTCAGGTCAGACGTTCAAGCACATCCTCGTGCCGGTGTGGCTCTTGACGTACAACTTCGGGCAGAAGCTGTACCAGGTCGTCGTGAACGGGTACACCGGCCGAATGGCGGGCGACTATCCGAAGAGCGTGTGGAAGATCATGCTGCTGGTACTGCTCGCGATCATCGTGTTCCTCATCATCATCTGGAGCCAGGGGAATTGATTCCAACAGATTTTGGGCGAGTCGCGTTCGAGCCAATGTTTCGGCGCGCGACAACGGAGCGCGCCGCTGAACAGCTCGAGGAGACGCTCTTATAAATGCCTCGCGTCCTCGTGACCGGCGGTGCGGGCTTCATCGGCTCCCACGTGGCCGACGCGCTCATCGCGCGCGGCCATTCCGTGACGGTCCTCGACGATCTGACGGGCGGGTTCGAGGACAACGTCCCGCCGGCCGCGGCGTTCGTCCGGGGCAGCATCACCGACGCCGCTCTCGTCGATCGTACGCTCGAGCGCGGGCGCTTCGACTACGTCTACCACTTGGCGGCCTACGCGGCGGAGGGTCTGAGCCACTTCATCAAGCGTTTCAACTACATGAACAACGTCATCGGCAGCGTCAATCTGATCAACGCGTCGATCAACACCGGCGTGAAGTGCTTCGTCTTCACGTCGTCGATCGCGGTGTACGGTCGTTCTCCTGAACTGCCGATGACGGAAGAGACCCAGCCGCGACCGGAGGATCCGTACGGCATCGCGAAGTACGCCGTCGAGCAGGAGCTGCGCGCGAGCCGCGACATGTTCGGCCTGAGGTACGTGATCTTCCGCCCGCACAACGTATTCGGGCCCCGGCAGAACATCGGCGACCGCTACCGCAACGTCGTCGGGATCTTCATGAACCAGATTCTGCAGGACAAGCCGATGACGATCTTCGGCGACGGCACGCAAACCCGTGCGTTCAGCTACATCGACGACGTGGCGCCGGTGATTGTGGAAGCGGTCGACGTCGAGGCCGCGTGGGATGACGTGTTCAACATCGGCGCAGACAGACCCTACACCCTGAACGAGCTTGCGAGTGCAGTGGCGAAGGCGATGGATGTCGGACCCGCTGCCGTGCACCTTCCTGCGAGGCACGAGGTCGCTCACGCGCACTCGAGCCACGAGAAGGTCAGACGCGTGTTTGGTGATCGCCGGATGACGCCACTCGAGGACGGCCTGCGCGAGATGGCCGTCTGGGTCCGGGAGCGGGGCGCGCGCAGCACCCGACCCTTCGACGGGATCGAGATCACGCGCAATCTGCCTGAAGCATGGAAACAGCCATGACCGCGGGTGACGTCCGCGGCACCGGATACCATGCGGTGCACCTGCCGGAGGACCCCGCTCGCGCGGTGGTCTGGCGCGTAATCGCGGATTACCTGTCGGAGTGGATTCCCCCGCAAAGCCACGTGCTCGAGATCGGCGCAGGCTATTGCTGCTGGATCAATGCTGTGCGCGCGGCGCGCCGCGTCGCAGTGGACACCTGGCCCGAGTTCCGGGGGCATGCGGCGAGCGGTGTGGAAACGACGGAGCTCGACGCGTCGAGAGATCTCGGACGGCTTGGCGCCGCCACGTTCGACGTGGTGCTCGCCTCGAACGTGATCGAACACTTCGACCCGGACACCGCCGCCGGGCTCGTCGGCAGCGTCGCGGCCGCGCTCAAACGCGGTGGCAGGCTGCTCGTGATCCAACCGAACTTCCGCTACGCTTACCGGAAGTACTTCGACGACTACACGCATCGGTCGGTGTTCACCGACGTATCGCTGCCGAATCTGCTGCGGTCGCGTGGGTTTCGAATCGATCGCGTGGAGCCGCGTTTTCTGCCCTACTCGATGCGCGGGACTCGCTGGCCGATTGCCCCGTGGCTCGTCCGTGCGTATCTGCACTCTCCGATCAAACCGCGCGCCGGCCAGATGCTCGTGATCGCTCGGAAGGACTGACGCGAGCTGACATGTACGGTTCGAAGACCGTCAGCGTGGTGTTGCCCGCCTACAACGAGGAGAAGTACATCCGCGCCGCCGTCGAGGACTTTCTTGCCGCGGGCGTCGTGGACGAGGTGCTCGTGGTGGACAACAATTCGCACGACGGAACCGCCGTCGAAGCCCGGGCCACGGCAGCGCGAGTCGTGTCCGAGTCACAGCAGGGCTACGGGCACGCGCTGCGCCGCGGCCTGCAGGATGCGTCGGGTGACATCATCATCATGGCGGAACCGGACGGCACGTTCCTCGGACGGGACGTCCACAAGCTGCTGGCCTACGCGGATGACTTCGACATGGTGTGCGGAACGCGAACCACGCGCGAGCTCGTCTGGGATCAGGCGAACATGGGGTGGTTCCTGCGGATTGGCAACTGGACGGTCGCGAAGCTGATCCAGTTTCTGTACGGCGGGCCCTCATTGAGCGATTGCGGCTGCACGATGCGGCTGGTCCATCGCGCGCCGCTCGAAAGAATCCGCAGCGATCTCACCGTCGGCGGCTCGCATTTCCTGCCCGAGATGGTGATCCTCGGCCTCCGTCGAAAGCTGAAGATCATCGAGGTGCCGGTCAATTATCGTGGTCGCGTCGGCGAGTCGAAGATTACCGGCAGCCTGAAGGGCACGTTGACGACCGGGTTCAGGATGATCGCCCTCATCCTCAGGTATCGCCTCGGATGACCACGATGGATCGCCGCGGCGCGCTGTCCAGCCGAGTGCTCGCGGCCGCGCTCGTCGTCTGCCTGGCGGCGCTCCTGCCGTACGCGTCGACGCTCAACAACTACTTCGTCCGCGACGACTTTGGGGTCGTCGAACTCCTGGCGTCCAAGCCGGCGTCGTATTTTCCGCGCTGGTTCTACACACCGTGGACGGATCGGATCTGGGGCGACATCGCCGACGAGGTGCGCCCGTTCATGGCCGTGTCGTACCAGATCACCGCACTTGGCGGCGCGGCGTCTCCGTTCCTGCACCACGCCATGAACGTCGCGCTGCACGCGGCCACCGGGCTGCTCGTGCTGCTGATGGCGCGATGGCTGGCCGGCCTCAGCCTCACGTCGTCGGTTTTTGCTGCGACCGTGTTCGTCCTGTTGCCGGTTCAGGCGGAGACGGTCGCCTGGATCACGGGACGTGTCGACTCGATGCCGGCGCTGTTCTACATCGCCGCGTTCGTCGCATACGCGAGGTGGCGCGAGAAGGGCGCCACCGATTCACGGTTGTACGTTGGATCGCTCGCGCTGTTTTTCGCCGCGCTTTTCACCAAGCAAACGACGATCACGATGGTTGCGACGCTTGTGGCGTGGGATGTGCTGCTGTCGAATCGGCCGGCGCGCCCGACCTGGAGCTGGGTCAGGCCCTACGTGCCGTTCGTGCTGATGACGATGGCGTACATGTGGCTCCGCTACGTGCTTTTCGGCCAGGTGGCGCGTGAAGGACAACTCAACTCGGAGGGCCTGCACTACTTCTTCGTGCTCATCGAGCGCCACCTCGCGCGCGTCGTTACCGGAAACGTGAACGCCGGCGCGGTGGTCACCTGGGGCGTGCTCGCAGCGACGACCGTGCTGGGTTGGTGGCTCGCGAGGCATCGCATCGCCGGCGAGCGGCGGCGTCTCGCCCGCGTGGTGCTGTTCTTCGGTCCCTTGTGGTGGGCGATCGGCGTGCTGCCGATTGCCGTCGCCGGTTACGAATCGCCTCGCCACGTGTATCTCGCGTCCGCGGGGTGGGCAATCGTCCTCGGCGTCGTATTCGATCTGGCCTGGACCGGCGCGATCGGCGTGGCGCGGCGCCGGGCGGTGCTTGCCGTCGCGTCAGCCGTCGTGATCTTCTACAGCACCGGGCTCTACAAAGAGGTCACGACCTGGAACACCCTGGCGAAAGTGTCGCGCAAGGTGCTGCTCGACACTCGTGCGGAGGCGCTGTCGGCGCCGCCCGGGAGCCTGATCGTCATCGGAGCACCGAAGCTGAGCTGGGAATGGGCCATGCCGTTTCCACTGAAGCCGCCTTACACCAGGGTCGATCTGACCACGCGTGTATTCCTGATTTCCCCGTGGCTGCTCCACTGCTGCCGCAATCAGTGGGTTGACGATACCCGCCGAATCCTGCAGACATGGCAGGATCAGCACACAGGAGCGCCGGTGATTGTCTTGCGATGGGATGGAGACACTGGCGCGCTCTCGCGAATCACCGACCGTGAATACCCGGCGCTCAGGAGTCTCGTGCCCGTGCTGCTCCAGGTCAGGAGCCGCGACGCATTGTCGGCGGCGGTGCTGAAGATCGTTGACGACCTGCCCGTCCCGACGGGACGATAAGGGTGTCGATTGAGGATTGATGAAGGCTGATTGAAGATCGCTGGTTGTGGATTGTTGGGATCCCCAATTCAGAAATCCACAACCAGCGATCCTCAATCAGCACTCATCAATCCTCAATAAGAAGGGAGGCCGAGTGTGTTTCTCGACAAGAAGATGAAGATGCCCGTGAGGGATCAGGCTCTGCCGGGCCGCGCCGAGCGTATGGAAGTGCCGGCACAGCACTACGTCAACGGCGCCCCGCTCGAAGGGCCGTTCAGCGCCGGGCTGAAGCAGGCGATCTTCGGCATGGGCTGTTTCTGGGGCGCAGAGAAAATGTTCTGGGGGCTCCCTGGCGTATTCACGACCGCGGTCGGCTACGCTGCGGGGTTCACGCCCAACCCGACGTATCGCGAAGTATGCACGGGCATGACCGGCCACAACGAGGTCGTGCTCGTCGTCTACGACCCCGCGAAGATTTCCTACGACTCTCTGCTGAAGACGTTCTGGGAAAACCACGATCCAACGCAGGGCATGCGGCAGGGCAACGATTTCGGCACGCAGTATCGTTCGGGGATTTACTACTTCGACGACGAACAGCGCGCGGCGGCGGAACGAACGCGCGAAGTTTTCCAGGAACAGCTGTCCAGGCGCGGCTACGGCAAGATCACGACTGAGATCCTTCCCGCGCCGGAGTTCTACTACGCCGAGGACTACCACCAGCAGTACCTGGCGAAGAACCCGGACGGCTACTGCGGCCTTGGTGGAACGGGCGTGAGCTGCCCGGTGGGAGTGGAAGTGGGTAAGTAGCGTCCTTCATGCGGACCGCGGGTCCGGCTGAAGCCGGACGCGACGTGACTCTGGTCCTGCAGCCGCGGGCGCTTGGGCTACAATGGCGCCGCCTCCCCTCATGATCCTGCACTGGTGGCAGTGGCTGGCGCTCGGGCTCATCCTGATCACGCTCGAACTGGCGTCGGCGGGCGGCTTTTACGTCATTTTTTTCGGCGTGGCCGCGATCACGATCGGCCTCCTGCGGCTCGTCAATCTCGCCGGCCCAGCATGGGTGCAGCTGTTGCTCTTCGCGGTGCTGTCGATTGGATCGCTGCTCCTCTTCAGGAATCCGCTGCTGCGATGGATGAAGCTCGATACGCCGGCGCCCGACGTCGATTCGCTGCTCAACGACACTGCGGTGCCGATCGACGACATTCCCGCTGGTGAAGTCGGCCGCGCGGAGCTGCGCGGCACCGTCTGGTCCGCCCGCAACAACGCGGCTGTGACCATCACGCGCGGACAGCGCTGCCGCGTCGTACGCGTGGATCGTCTGATGATCTTTCTCGAGCCCGAAGGAGCCCACTGATGGACCCCGTGCTGTTGATGATCGCGTTGATCTTCCTCGGGCTCGTGATTCTTGTCATCGCGAAGACCGCCATTGTCGTCCCCCAGCAGAGCGCCTACGTCGTCGAGCGGCTGGGCCGCTACTCGAACACCCTGGGCGCCGGGTTCCATATCCTGCTGCCGTTCGTGGACACTATCCGCTATCGGCACTCGCTCAAAGAAATAGCCGTCGACATCCCGGCGCAGGTCTGCATCACGCGCGACAACGTGCAGGTCGGCGTCGACGGTGTGTTGTACCTCAAGGTTCTGAATCCGGAGCGGGCCTCGTACGGCATCACCGACTATATGTTCGCCATCAGCCAACTCGCACAGACGACACTTCGGAGCGAGGTGGGGAAGATCGATCTGGACAAGACGTTCGAAGAGCGGGTGCACATCAACACCGCGGTCGTGAGCGAACTGGACAAGGCCACCGAGGCCTGGGGCGTGAAAGTGCTGCGCTACGAGATCAAGAACATCACGCCGCCACACGACGTCCTCGCTGCGATGGAAAAGCAGATGCGGGCCGAGCGCGAGAAGCGCGCCGTCATCCTGACGTCGGAAGGCGCCCGCGACGCGGTCATCAACACGGCGGAAGGATCGAAGCAGGAAGTCATCAAGCAGTCCGAGGCGCGCAAGCAGCAGCAGATCAACGAGGCGGAAGGTCAGGCCTCGGCCATCATGGCGGTTGCGACTGCGACGGCCGAAGGCATCCGCCGCGTGGCGGAAGCGATCAAACTGCCGGGCGGCTACGAGGCCGTGCAGCTCCGCGTGGCCGAGCAGTACATCGGACAGTTCGGCGAGCTCGCCAAGGAGAGCAACACGCTCGTCCTGCCGGCCAACGTCGCGGACGTCGGGTCGATGATCGCGCTGGCGATGAAAGCCGTCGGTCGTCAGCCGGGCTCGACGGCCTGATCCCGTGGCGGATCCTGCTGCGTCGTAATCTGCTGGACCACACCACCATGGGCACGAAGCCGACGACCATCGACGAGTACCTCGCTCGCGTGCGAGACGACGATAAGCGAGCCGCACTCGAGAAGCTTCGACAGACAATTCACGCGGCCGCGCCGAAGGCCACAGAGTGCATCAGCTACCAGATCCCCACGTTCCGCCAGAACGGAATGCTGGTCGGCTTCGGTGCCACGCGAAATCACTGTGCGTTCTATCTCCTGAGCTCGACGACGGTCCAAACCTTCAAGAACGAGCTCGCTGGCTACGACACCAGCAAGGGAACGATTCGTTTTCAGCCAGACCACCCACTGCCAGCGGCGCTCGTGCGAAAACTGGTGAAGGCGCGGATCAAAGAGAATCTAGGATAATGGCCGCGTGCGTCGTCGATGGCTGGACATCGCTCTCGCCGTCGTGTTCAGCGCGGCCATGGCGGCAACCGCGCAGTTCGATGCGCTCGGCCAGCCGCATCGGACCGATCTCAGCTACGACGGCCGTTTCACGTTTGTACGGCTGCGGTGGACGTCAGACGGCGGTTCGTTCCGGCGCGGGGGCTTCAGCTCGGCCTGGAATCACGACTATCCTCGCGCCGAACAACACCTGTCGCTGATCCTCAGAGAGCTGACGGCCCTCGACATCCGCGCTGACGCCAGCCTGGTTCTCACGCTCGACGATCCCGAGCTGTTCAACTACCCCATCGCGTTCATGTGGGAGCCCGGCTTCTGGAATCTCACCGATCGTGAAGCGGAGTCGTTTCGTGCCTACCTGTTGAAGGGCGGCTTCGCCGTGTTCGAAGACTTCGACGGTGCACAACAGTGGAGCCACTTCGAAGCACAGATGCGCCGTGTGCTCCCGGAAGCCCGGTTCGTCAAGCTCGACCACACGCAGCGCATCTTCGATTCGTTCTTTCGGATCAACGACATCGACGCGATTGTGCATCCGATGTCCGGCATTCGTCCGAGTTATTACGGACTCTTCGAGGACAACGATCCATCAAAGCGACTGATGGTCGTCGCCAACTACGACAACGACGTCCCGGAGTATTGGGAGTGGTCGGGCCAGGGGATCTTCCCGTTCGACGCATCGAACGAGGCGTACAAGCTGGGCGTCAACTACGTGATCTACGGTTTGACCCATTGAGCAGGAGGTCAGGAGATCAGGAGCATTCTGGGCTCCTGATCTCTGCATCTCCTGTTCGGAAAGGGAATTACTTGATCGGTTCCCCGAGTATTCTCGGCGTTCCGCTCAT
>DATAEK010000037.1:0-66952 GCA_036258055.1 Vicinamibacterales bacterium | reverse complement strand
GAGCAGCTGACGGCAGGGCCCGCACGGCGGCGTCAGATCGTCCGTCTCGGCGACGACGACGATCCGCGTGAAGACGCCCTGGCCTTCCGACAGCGCCTTGACCAGGGCGACGCGCTCGGCACACAAGGTCAGACCATAGGTAGCGTTCTCGATGTTGCAGCCGGTGATGATCTGTCCTTCGGCCGTCTCGAGTGCCGCGCCCACCTTGAACTTCGAGTACTGCGCGTGCGCCCGGGTCCGGGCTCTGGTCGCCGCCGCTACGAGTCCCTCGATGGGATCGAAATCGCCTTGCAAGGTCACCTCGATCGGCACGGTCTGCCAGCCACTGTCCGTGCGGCGATCGCTGCCCGATCGCCGATCCGACGCGCGCCGTTCGGGATCTTTCGATGACGAAGACGATGCCCGGCGGCGCTCAGCTGTGCGCTGCGAGCCGCGCCGGCGCTCCTTGACCGGCCAGGAGCCGGGCTTGCCGCGGTCAGAGGCGCTCAAGGATTCCCTCCAGCAACCGGGAGAACTCGGCCTTGACGCGCTTCGCCACTTCCATCACTTCCTCATGCACGAGCGGCGCCGGCAGGACTCCGGCCGCGGGATTCGTGATGCAGGAGATTCCGAGCACGTCCAAACCCATGTGGCGCGCGACGATGGCCTCTGGAACCGTGGACATGCCAACCGCATCGGCGCCGATCAATCGCAAGTAGCGAATCTCCGCGGGAGTCTCGTAGCTCGGGCCGTGAACTGCGGCGTAGACGCCGTGCGCCAGCGCGAGGCCCTGCGAGCGCGCCGCCTCGTCCGCGATGCCGCGAAGCCGGCGGGAATAGACCTCGGTCATGTCGGGAAATCGCGTGCCGAAACGATCCTCGTTGGGGCCGACGAGCGGATTGCTGCCGAGCAGGTTGATGTGGTCATCGATCGCCATCAGCGTGCCCGGCTTGAAGGCCAGGTTGATCCCTCCCGCGGCATTCGTGAGTATCAAGGTGCGAATCCCGAGCGCGCCCAGCACGCGCGTCGAGAAGGTCACCGTTCTGAGGTCGTGCCCTTCGTAGAAGTGCGCCCGGCCGCTCAGCGCCGCCACACGCCCGCCCGCGTGCGTGCCGACCACGAAACGTCCGGCGTGCCCGATCACGGTCGACGCCGGCCAGCCGGGAATGTCAGCGTATGGCACGACCACCGGGTCTTTCAACAGTTCGGCGAAATCGCCGAGGCCGGACCCTAGGACGATCGCCGTCGACGGTGTCTCGATCTTGCGGTCGCGGAGCCACGCCGCCGCGCGCTGAACGCTCGAGAAGTAATCCGACGCCGCCGTCACAGCAGGAAGCCTGCGATCGTCGCGGTGACGAAATTTGCGAGCGTGCCGGCGAGCATCGCCCGTAACCCGAGGCGCGCGAGGTCATGCCGGCGCGTCGGCGCGAGGGCACCGATTCCCCCGATCTGGATCCCGATGGAGCTGAAGTTGGCAAAGCCGCAGAGCGCGAACGTCGCGATCGTGAACGACCGCGGATCGAGCGAGCTCTTCATCGGCCCGAGCTGCGAGTAGGCGACGAACTCGTTGACCGCCATCCGGGTGCCCAGCAAGTTGCCGATGACCGGCGCATCGTGCCACGGCACGCCCATGCTCCACGCCACCGGCGCGAAGACCCACCCGAAGATCAGCTGCAGGCTGAGTCCGACCATCCCGAGGAGAAAGTTGACCAGGGCGATGAGCGCCATGAACGAGATGAGCATCGCACCGACGTTGAGCGCGAGCGCCAGCCCTTCCGTGGTGCCTCGGCCCGCCGCGTCGATGACGTTGACGTCCGTCCGCTCGATTTGGAGCCGCACCGTGCCCATGGTCTCCGGGATCTGGGTCTCGGGCACGAAGATTTTGGCCATCATGAGCGTGCCGGGCGCGGTCATGATGACGGCGGTCAGGAGATGGCGCGCTTCGATGCCGAAGAGAATGTACGCGGCCATGATCCCGCCGGAGATGTGCGCCATTCCGGAGGTCATGACGGTCATCAGCTCCGACTCGGTCATTCGCGGCAGATACGGGCGGATCGTCAGCGGCGCCTCGGTCTGCCCCATGAAGATGCTCGCCGCGACGTTCAGCGATTCAGCGCCAGACGCGCGCATCACCCGCCGCATCAGGATCGCAAACAGCCGCACGACCAGCTGCATGACGCCGAAGTAGTAGAGGACCGCGAAGAGCGCCGCGATGAAGATGATCGTCGGGAGAACTTGAAACGCGAAGATGACGCTGTAACGAGCGCCCTCCGCGCCGAGCACCTGCGTCATGATCCGCGGCCAGACTTCCCTGTCGCCGAGCGGACCGAACACCATGCTCGAGCCCACGAACGCGAAGCCGAGGAGCCGGTTGATGGCGTCGCCGAGCGTCTGGAACACGCGCTGCCCCACGGTCGTTTTCAGCACGACGAGCGCGAAGAGCAGCTGCAGGCTCAAGCCCCACGCGACCGTCCGCCGATCGATCGCGCGCCGGTTGGTGGACAGCGCGTACGCGATCGACAGGATCACGGTCACGCCGACGAGCGGCTGCAGTCGCGGCATCCCGGCGAAATTAGCCGCGCTCGCACACACTGCGGCAAACGCGGCCGCACCGGCGAGCACCGTCAGATCGCGCTGGTCGTACGGCGCGCGGACGGGCCCAGGGTGGGCAGCGGCCGGCTCGGTCATCGTCATCGACTCTCCTCACGAATCTCGGCGACAACCAGTGGCTTCGCGACCGGCGCCGCCTCCGCGATCGCAATCGCCGACGTCAGCAGCGGTATGGCTTCGCCGAAGCCACGCTCGCCGCGATGGTGCACGAGAAATACCGGATCGCCTTCCGCGACGTGCGAGCCGACCGGCGTCAGCACCTCGATGCCGACCGCCGGATCCACGACGTCGTCGAGCTTTGCGCGCCCGGCGCCGAGCGCCACCGCGGCGCGGCCGACGTGTTCAGCCTGAAGGCCCGCCACGTAGCCGCCTCGTGACGCGCGAACTTCGTGACGATCCGGCGCAGCGGGGAGTCGCGCGTAGTCGTCGATCACGCGGGGATCCCCACCCTGATTCGCGACGATCTCGCGGAATTTCTCGACGCCTGCCCCTGATGCGATGGCCTGACGCACGCGGCGCGCAGCAGCGTCCGGATCCCGCTCGACTCCTGCCAGCACCAGCATTCGCGCGGCGAAGCGTACGGAGAGATCCTCGAGGTCAGCGGGCCCGCGGCCTTTCAGCGTCTCGATCGATTCGATCACCTCGAGCGAGTTGCCGACCTGATGTCCGAGCGGGGCGTCCATCCTGGTAATCAGCGCTTCGGTGCGCACGCCCGAGGCGTTGCCGATCGCCACGAGCGACTCGGCCAGCCGCGTCGAATCCTCGAGTGACTTCATGAAGGCGCCACTGCCGGTCTTGACGTCGAGGATCAAACCGCCGATGCCTTCGGCGATCTTCTTGCTCATGATCGACGCCGAGATGAGTGGAATGCTCTCCACCGTCCCGGTCACGTCGCGCAAGGCATAGAGCGTCCGATCCGCCGGGGCGATTTCGGAAGTCTGACCGATGAGGGCGCAACCAATGCGCGCGACTGCGGCTCGCAACTCGGCGAGCGACAGCCCCGTACGAAAACCAGGAATCGATTCGAGCTTGTCGAGGGTACCGCCGGTATGACCAAGGCCCCGTCCCGACATCATCGGTACGAGCGCGCCACAAGCGGCCGCGAGCGGCGCGAGCACGAGCGACGTCTTGTCTCCCACGCCGCCGGTGCTGTGCTTGTCGACGGGGATGCCGCCGAGATCCGGGTACTCGACGCGGACTCCCGAGCGAACCATTGCGTCGGTAAGCGCGGCGGTCTCCTCGGACGTCATGCCCCGGAGGACGATCGCCATCAACAGCGCAGCGGCCTGGTAATCGGGAATCGTACCGTCAGTGACCCCGCGGACGATGAAGTCGATTTCGGCGCGCCCGAGCGCACCGCCATCCCGCTTGTGACGAATGAGGTCAACCGCGCGCATCAAGGGTCGGGAGGAGTATAGATTACAATGCGCTGAGGAATCTCGCCGCTCCATAAGATGCCCGATCCCACGCGGGTCCGTCCCGAGTCCAGGGCCGATTCATCCGCGCCCCCACAACTGTCGGCCGACGCGGCAGCCCGGCTCGTGGAGTTCGCCCGCAGCTGCAAGGCAGCGGCACGCGCCGTGTCGCTCTACCCGAGCGCGCATCCCACGATTCAAGCCACGCTGGCGCGTCTCGCGGCGCTCACCGCGCAACTGACCGAGCGGGGCCCGTACCGTCTCCAGGTGCTTCACGATCGCGTGCTGATCGACGGCGCCGGAATGCCGCGAACCGATACCGCGGTGGCCGAGCTCGCCGCGCTCCTGTACCGGCACGTCATCGGGTCGTTGACGTTGAACGCGGGTGCGGACGCAGACTCGTGGCGCACGCTGCTGCAGCTGCTCTCACGGTCGCCCGAGGACGTCCGCGCTGACGGCGGCATCGCGCGTCTCTGGGCCACGGCTGGCGGGCCGAGCGTCGAACTCCAGGAGATCGATTACGCCGAGATCCTCCGCGAGAAGCAGGGACTCGACTGCGCCATCGAAGACATCCTCGCAGCGGCGATGGCAGGACCGACCGTCACGATCGACGACGCCAGCCTCGAGAAACTGCGGGAGATCATCGCGGACCGATCGAAGCTCGACACGCTGATGGCCGCGCTCGAACGCGCTGCGGGCGCGGAAGGCGCCGAAACCGTGGCCGCGGCGTTCTTGAAGATGCTGCGCGAGCTGACCGAGTTCCTCGCCAGGACGAACCCGGCGGACATCCCGACGATGTTCAACGAAGTCGGTCATGGTGTCCGCAAGCTGTCCGCTGACAGCCTGCTCGGGTTGCTCGCCAAGCGCGGACGTCCCGAGGCTGTCGCCGCGGGCGTCAACGTCGTCAGTGCAGTGATCGATGGTGTGTCCGACGAAGCCGCGGCGGCCTTCGTATCCGGCGCAATCATCGCTGAACGGAAGGCGTCAGAACGGCTCGCCCATGCGTTCACCGCGCTCGTGCCAGACGTCGAGCGCCGCCGCCAGGTCTTGTCGATGGCGCGCGACGACGTGGAGGCCTCGGAGGTCGGACAGGATTCCGGGTTCTCGGAGCTGTGGGATCGCGTCAGCGGCATGCTGACGTCGTACTCCGACGCGAACTTCGTCTCTGACGACTACGCACGCGAGCTCTCGGCTGCGCGGATGCAGCCGGTGGACGTCGAGAAGACCGGAGACGATCCCCCGGAGCGGATTGCCACATGGCTCAGCACGGTCAACGACTCGGCGCTGCGCGGTCTCGATCGTTCGCTCCTCACCGACCTGCTCGCGATCGAGAGCGACAGCCTGCGCTGGCGCGATCTCGCCGAGACGGTGGTGGCGCACGCGGACGATCTGGTGCGGGTCGGCTACTTCGATCAGGCGTGGGAGCTCGTAGAGGCTGTCATCGTCCAAAGCGGCAACGAGCCCGCGCGCGCGCAGCACGCACGGGTGGCGCTCGAGCGGTTCGGCCGCGGCTCGATGATGAAACACGTGGCCACCCACCTGCGCAGTTCCGATGACGCCTCGTACGAGCGCTTTCAGCGACTGTGCCACGCGATCGGACCCTCAGCCGTCGCGCCGCTCGCCGAGGTCCTGTCCGCCGAGCAGGACGCACGGTCGCGCCGGCGGCTGCGCGACATCCTGATTGGATTCGGCGCCGGCGGCCGCGAGGCGGTGCAGCAGCTGATGAGCGCACCCAACTGGGAAGTACGACGGACGGCTGCGTATCTGCTGCGTGAGTTCGGTGGCTCCGAAGGACTCGAGGAGATGGTGCCGCTTCTCACGGACCCGGAACCGCTGGTCCGCCGCGAAGCCGTACAGGGCCTGGTGTTCACGGGCTCTCAGCGGGCCGCCGAGATCCTCATCCGCGCGCTGACCACGGCCGTCGGACCGGCACGGGAAACACTCGTCACCGAGCTCTCGGCCATCCGCGACGATCGCGCGTCGTCGCTCTTCTGCCATTTCGTCCGGCACCTGGATCGACGGGCGTTTCCGCAGGTGTACGAGACAGCTGTCGACGGACTGTCCGGATCGAAAGCGGAAGAAGCCGTCGAAGCGCTGGTTCAGGCGCTCGAGCAGGGCCACTGGCTGACGCCGCGGTTGAACCGGCGGATACGGGCGGCCGCGGCGCAGTCCCTGCGGCGCATCGGTACGCCGGCGGCTCTCGAGGCGCTTCGTGAAGCATCGACCCGCGGACCGCGCGGGGCCCGATCGGCGGCACGCGTCGAGCTCGCTCGAGCCGAGTGATGTCGACGGAACAACCCCCGCGCCTGGCGTTTTTCGAGGAGCTGTTGCGGCGCTTCGCTTCCGGCGTCCGCGCCGCGCAGCTCTACGCGCCCGAGCATCCTCTGGTCGCCCGCAGCGTCGAAGGACTGCTCGCCGCACTCAGGCCGCTGCATCAACAGCAGCCGACGATCCCAGTCGGCATCGTCGGACAGGAGCTGGTCGTTGCGGATACGCCACTGCCCAAAGTGAGCGCCGGCCTCAGGGAGCTCATCGCGAAGCTGCAGGCGCACCAGATCGAACGCATCTCGTTCGAGCGCGGCATCACGCCGGAGGAAATCGTCGGGTTCATGCAGGCGCTGGGCGCCCTCGGTACCAAGAGTGGACCACCGGTCGAGCGCGCGTGGGAGTTTCCGCACATCCGCGTCGGCCGGATCACCGATGAAGAACGGTCGTCCGGGGGCATCGCGAGCGACATGGCGGCGATTCGGCAGCTCTATTCGAAGGCCGTGGCGGCGGCCGAGGCCGCCTGGGAGAGCGCGGCTGAGGGATCGCCCGACGTGCCGGCCGCGCTTCAGGCGGTCGATGGCCTGGCGGACGCCGTCACCCACAATCGCACGGCGCTCGTTGCGCTGACGGCGATGCGCAACTACGACAACTACACGTTCACGCACATGGTGAACGTGTCGATCCTGACGATGGGGCAGGCGCGCGCGCTCGGAATAGAGGGACGCCTGCTCCGTGAGTTCGGCCTCTCGGCGCTCATGCACGACATCGGAAAGGTGCGCACGCCACGCGAGATTCTCAATAAGCCTGACAAGCTCACCGACGAAGAGTTCACGATCATGCGCCGTCACGTCGTCGACGGAGCAGAGATCCTGCGGCGAACGCCCGAGATGCCGATCCTTGCGCCGATCGTGGCGTTCGAGCACCACCTGCGGCTCGATGGCAGCGGCTACCCCTTCGGCGTCACCCGTCAATCGTTGAACCTGAACACGATGCTCTGCAGCATCAGCGACGTGTACGATGCCATGCGTTCGCAGCGCGCCTATCAGCAGGCGTTTCCAAGCGATCGCATCCTGGCCGTGCTGAAGCGCGCCGACGGCACGCAATTCGATCAGCACCTCGTCCGCCGCTTCGTGCAGCTGCTGGGTATCTACCCGCCGGGCACGCTCGTCCGTCTCAGCACCGGGGAGATCGCGGTCGTGTCCCACGTCCACGCACCGGATCCATACCGGCCACGCGTCCGCATCCTGTTTGCCCGCGACGGAGCGCGCCTCGAGGTTCCGGTCGACCGCAATCTGTGGGAACCGACCGCCGACGCCGAGACGCTCGACTCGGTGACGACACCCCTGGATCCCACGCCGTTCGGGATTGATCCCTTGACGTTCGTCCCCGTCGCGACAGACAGTCGCGCGTAGTCAAGAGTCGGCATCGGATTTATCTGCAAGCGCAGTCAGCCGATCGTGTGTCCGTCACGCGATTTCCCGGGCAGGGAACCTCGAGCATCAGCGGCGCACGTCCGTGGCTATACTTCAGTCTGTGAATCAACCGCGCAAAGGCCATTCGTGACGGAAGCGCTCCGGACGGTCGCTGTCGCCTTCCTCGGTCTCGCAGCCGGCTTCACGTGGTACGCGCTGCGCACCGCCTCAATCCCCACCGCGTCACCGGATCGTCTCGTGGCCGAGTTGCGGCTCAGCCAACTCGCGGCGCTGCTCCTGGCAATGACGGCTGGCGCATACGTCGGCCTCGCCGTCGCGCATGAGAGCAACCTGCCCGGGGTGGGATTCGACGTTGCCCTGGCGGTTGGCTTCTTCGTACTCGCGGCGACGACGCTCGTACGCGAGCCGAGGCAGGCGCTCACGATCCTTGCCCTCGGGTTCGCCGCTCACGCCCTCGTGGACGTTGCACATCGGCCCGGATGGCTGGCCGACGGCATCGCGCCGCGCTGGTACCTCGTCGGCTGCGCGGTCTACGATCTCTGCATCGGCGCGCTGTGCTATCTGCCCATCCTGAGACGATGAGCCACGCGCTGCGAAATCGTTCGATCGCCGCTTTCTTGAGCATCATCGCTGCGTTGTCGGCAGGTCCGCGACTGCACTCAGAGCCACAACCCGCCCGCGCGAAGTTGATGGTATTGATCGTCGTCGATCAGATGCGGGCAGACTACCTCGAGCGGTACGGCATGCGGTTCACCGGAGGGCTGCGACGTCTGATGCGCGAGGGAGCCTGGTTCACCAACGCCGCTTATCCGTACTTGAACACCGTTACGTGCGCGGGTCACTCGACAATCGGCACAGGCATGCTGCCGTTCCACCACGGCATGATCATGAACTCGTGGCTCGACCGAAGCACGGGCAAGACCCCGTTCTGTACCGACGATCCGACAGTGACGGAAATCAGTTACAACGGGCTGCAGGGAGGCATCGGCGACAGCGCAAACCAGATGCTTGCGCCAGCGATTGGAGAGCAGATTCGCTCGCGCGCACAAGGGCGTGCGGTTGCGATGTCGATCAAATCGCGCTCGGCGATTCCGCTCGTGGGTAGAAGCGCCGACGCCGTCGTCTGGTTCGACGATCGCGGCGGCTGGGCCACCTCGTCGGCCTTCACTCGGGCGCCAGTGCCGTTCCTGCAGCAGTTCATCTCGGCCAACCCCGTGGCCGCCGATTACGCCAAGGTCTGGACACGCACGCTCGACGCCTCCGCCTATCAATTCGTCGACGACGACCCCGCCGAGCGGCCGGGCGCCGGTGCCGCGCGCACGTTCCCGCACCCATTAGGCATCGCGGGCGGGAAACCTGACGCTGCATTCTTTGCGCGGTGGCTGGGGTCTCCGTTCTCAGACGAGTATCTTGGACGGATGGCAGCCGCAGCCGTCGATGCGTTGAAACTCGGAAGCGGCGAGCACACGGATCTTCTCGCTGTGAGCTTCTCCGCGCTCGACTCGGTGGGGCACGTCTACGGTCCGCGCAGTCACGAAGTGCAGGACCTTCTTGTCAGACTCGACCTCACGATCGGACGCCTGCTGGATCACCTGGATCGGACGGTGGGCGCCGGCACCTACGTGTTGGGGTTGTCCGCAGATCACGGCGTCGCCGACATCCCCGAGCACGTGCGCGGTGGCCGGCAGGGTTCGAAGGAAATCAAAGACGGGCTGTCGAAGGTGCTCACGCCGGCCCTCGGCGCCGGCGATCACGTCGTTGCGACTTCGTACACCGATATTTACCTGTCGCCGGCGGCGTTGGAGCGACTGCGCACGGACCCGAAGCTCCGCGCCGCCGCCCTCGACGGGTTGCGCGCCTTGCCCGGCGTGGCGCAGGCGTTTGTCGGCGACGATCTCCGCGACGCTGCCGCCCGCTCGTCGAGTGATGCCATGAGGCGCGCGGCCGCATTGAGCTACTATCCCGGCCGCAGCGGCGACCTCATCATCGTGCCGAAGGAAAACTGGCTGCTCTCCTCGAACGTCACGACGCATGGCACACAATATCCATACGACCAGCGCGTGCCGGTTATCCTGTTCGGTACCGGCGTTCGCGCGGGTCGCTATGCGCAGGCCGTGACTCCCGCCGACATCGTGCCGACGCTGGCAAAGCTGGCGCATGTCTCCATCGCACCGACCGACGGCCGCGTGCTGTCTGAAGCGCTGAATCGATAGAGGACTGACAGGTGCCGACCTCGCCGTTCACTTCGCGCGTGCTCTCGGCCGTGCGCCGCATTCCAACCGGCAAGGTCGCGACCTACGGTGACGTCGCGGCGGTGGCCGGCCAGCCCCGCGCCGCGCGGGCAGTCGGGAACATCATGCGCGAATGCCGCGCACGCGACGTGCCGTGCCACCGCGTCATCGCCGCCGCGGGAAAACTGGGTGGCTACGGCGGCAACCTCGAGCTGAAACGTTCGCTGCTGCGAGCCGAGGGTGTGCTCGTCTCGGGTAACCGGATTCGTGATTTCAAGACCCGCCGCTGGCAACCCCGTCCGACGCCGTCGGCCCGGACGCGGTCGAGAACCCAGCGGAGGGGGACGTCGTAGAGCTTTGAAATGAGCGGCGGGCAACGCCAACCCAGCGCAGGACCGTCTAAGGTAACGGAACACCCCTCGGCCGTGCGGCCCGCGGCGCCGCAGGCCCGCGCCGACGAGATGGCGCTCGTCGAGCGTTGCCGCAACGGGGACCTCGCGGCGTTCGAGGAGGTGTATCGCGCGCACTCGGGACGGCTCTTCAGCGTGGCGTGCCGGATGCTCGGAAATCCCGCCGACGCGGAAGATCTCCTTCAAGAGGTCTTTCTGTCGGCACATCGGAAGCTGGATACGTTTCGCGGCGACTCGGCGCTCGGCACGTGGCTGTATCGGCTGGCCACGAACCTCTGTCTCGACTATCTGCGGAGCCGAGCGGGCCGCTCGAACCAGCTGACCGACGCGCTCGACGACGAGCCTGGGATCGCGGACGCGAGCAGCCGGGGGTTGGCGGAACGGGCGATCACCAGAATGGATCTCGAACGCGCGCTGACAAAGCTGCCGGAAGGGTGCAGGGCGGCGTTCGTGCTGCACGACATCGAAGGGCTGGAGCATCGGGAAGTCGGCGAGGTCCTGGGCATCGCCGAAGGGACGTCGAAATCACAGGTCCACAAGGCGCGGTTGCGCCTGCGCGCGCTGCTCAGCGAGTAGAAGCGCGCGCGGAGACACGAGAACAAGAGACCAATGGACTGCCGGAAGTATCAGGACGCCGTTCAGGAGCTCGTCGACGGGACTCTGGGATCGATCCGCCGGTCCGAGCTCGAGGCGCACCTGGTCCAGTGCGAGAACTGCCGAGCGCTGCTGGCCGACCTGCGACGGATCAGGGATCTGACCGACGCGCTCGATCGGCCCGCGCCGCCTGACCGGGTGTGGCTGCAGGTTGCCGGACGGCTGCGTCAGGAAGGACGCGTCGCCGCGTCCGCTCCTGTCGCCGCCCGCTCAACGCGCCACTACGCGCTCATCGGCATCGCCGCGGCCCTCCTTCTCGCGGTGGGCGCCTCGCTCGCGATGCTCCTGACGAGCACGCGAGGCGGCGGTCCGGCATCCTTTACGGCGACGAATCAACCCGGCGGCGCGCAGCCGGGCAACGCGGCAGGAAACGAAGCCGTCCAAAGCGTAGAGTCGGAGTTCCGGCTGGCCGAACAGCACTACCAGAACGCGATCGCGAAGCTGGAAGAAGCGGCGAAGAGCGACCAGTCGGCGATCGACCCGCAGACGGCCGCGATGCTGCAGAAAAACCTTCAGGTGATCGACCAGGCCATCGCGGAGAGCCGCGCCGCTCTCAGAACGGAGCCGACGAGCGCGCCGGCGCGCGACAGCCTCTTCGAGGCGCTCAAACGCAAGGTGCTGCTGCTGCAGGACACGATCGCGCTGATGAACGAGATGCGCAAAGGCAACGCCGCCGGCGTCGCGCAGATCGTCGAAGGATCCAACAAGAGCTGACGATGCAGAGACTGATCACGATTGCGGCCGTTGCCGTATCGACGGCACTCGCGGGCCCCGCGCAGGCGCAGGTCTATCCGGAGCGCATTCCGTCCCTCGCCCGAGAGAAGGCGCCGCGGACGCGCGCGCTGTGGGACCAACGCAACGCGGAGCGCGAGGAGCAGACCGACCGCGTGTCGCGGACGATCCGAATCGGCGCCAACGGCCAGATCGATCTCGGCAACATCGCCGGCGACATCGTCATCACTCGCAGCAGCGGCCCGGATGCGACGATCGAAGTGGTCAAGACGGCGCGCGGCCGGACCATCGATGACGCGCGTGAAGCGCTCCAGCTGGTCCAGGCGGAGATAGTCGAACGCGGAGGACGCGTCGAGGTCCGCGCACAGTATCCCGACGATCGGGAAATGCGCGCGCGCAATCGCCGCAACATCAACGTGTCGGTCTCCTATAACGTGACCGCCCCGCCCGGCACCCGTATCTCGGCGAACTCGATTTCGGGCAACATCAAAGTACAGGACATCCAGGGTGATTTGACGCTCGAATCCATCAGCGGCACGATCCAGATCACCAGAGGCAACCGCGTCGCGAGTGCAAAGAGCATCTCGGGTAACGTCGAGATCGTGGACACGCAGGCGGACGGAGGACTCGCGGCTTCGACCGTGAGCGGTACAGTGGCGGTGCGCAAGGTCAAAGCGCGGAGCCTGGAGGTGGGATCGGTCAGCGGCCCCGTGCTCATCGATGACGTGACGTGCGATCGCCTCAACGGGCACACGGTCAGCGGCGACCTTCGCTTCCAGGGCGCGCTCTCGCGGGGCAGCCGCTACGAGCTGCGGTCGCACTCCGGCGAGGTACGCCTGGCCCTCAGCGGCGAGACCGGCTTCGAACTGACCGCCAACACCTTCAGCGGCTCGGTGAGCGCCCCTGACTTCCGCATCACGGTCCAGGGATCGATGGGCGGCGGCCGTCAACGCGGCCTGCGCGGGGTGTTCGGCGATGGCAGCGCGGTCCTCGACCTCACGACCTTTTCCGGCAGCATCGCCATCGTGAAGCGCTGAGCCCCGCTGTCTGCTTTCCAGACAGCGGGTGCGACAAATCGCACGCGCGCGATCGGCTGGATTCCGCCGATCCCCTGCAACAGGCGCGTTCTCAATCAGTCCTGCTTGCTAACCGCTGGCACCACGCTTGCTGAGCCAGATCGCTGGTCTGTGGTTGACCGGCGACCCGGCGGCTTGATCTGACTATAATTGTTCAGCCGAACGTGGCGTTGGTCCGACAGACGACGTTCAGGGAGAGTTGGACATGAAAAAGCAATGGGTCCTGGTGGGCATGCTCGCGAGCGTGCTCTCTGCCACCACCGTACTGGCGCAGCACCAGACACCGAACCAGCAACCTCCGAGGGCGGAGTCGCCGACTGCGCCGACCGGCGAGCTCGTGCTGGGCACCGTGACGATCCCGCGCGCCGTCACGGCCGACGGCAAGCCGCTCGCGGCTGGCGCGTATCAGGTGAAGCTCACGGCGCAGGAAGCCTCGCCCGCAGCGGTGGGCACGACCAAGAGCCTCGAACGATGGGTCGAGTTCTCGCAGCGCGGGACCGTGAAGGGGCGCGAGGTCGTGTCGATCGTGCCGCAGAGCGAAATCAAGATGGTTGTGAAGGATGCGCCGCCCGGGAATGGCGGATCGAAGGTTCAGGTCCTGAGGGGCAACGATTACGTCCGCGTCTGGATCAACAAGGCCGGGAATCACTACCTGGTGCACCTGCCGGCAGCCGCCAAGTGACAGCTGAAACAGGAAGCAGGGCGAGCGCCCTGCTTCTTGTTCTCAGATCGCCATTACGTCAAATTGCTCGTGGTGCAGGTGGGTGTCGGGTTTGACCGTGACGGGCTTCCCCAACGACTCCTGTAGATCGCGCATCACGGCACTCTCCTCTTCCTTCAGCGCTCGCGCGATATCGGGGTTCACGCGCAGGATCACACCCTGCCCGTCGAGTTCCGGGCCGATCTTCTGCATCTCAGTGAGGATCTCGTAACAGATCGTCGAGCTTGATTTGATCGAGCCTGAGCCCGAGCAGTACGGGCAGGGCTCGGTCAGCTGACGTTCGAGGCTCTGCTTGACCCGCTTGCGCGTGACGATCACGAGTCCGAAGTCGGCGACCTGCAGCGCTTTCGAAGGCGAGCGATCCTTTCTGAGCTCTTTCTCGAACTCCTGGAAGACCTTCTGCCGGTTCTTCTTCTCCTCCATGTCGATCAGGTCGAGGACGATGATCCCGCCCAGATCGCGAAGCCGCAACTGGCGGACGATCTCCTTTACGGCTTCGAGGTTGGTCTTGACGATCGTGTCCTCGAGGCGCCCGGTTCGCTTCCCGACGTAGCGCCCGGTGTTCACATCGATCGCCACCAGCGCCTCGGTCTGGTTGATGACGAGATACCCGCCCGATTTGAGCCAGACCTTGCTGCGGAGAGCCTTGTCGATCTCCCCCTGAACGCCGTACTCCTCGAGGATCGGAAAGTCCTTCGTGTAGAGCTTCACGCGCGGAACGAGGTTCGGCATGATGCGCTCGATCAGCGCCATCACCCGACGGTGCTCGACCTCGTTGTCGATGCGGATGGCCGTGTAGTCGTCGGTCAGCAGATCGCGGAGCAGCTTCGTGACGAGGCTCTGCTCCTGGAAGAGCAGCGCGGGCGGCCGGCGCGCCTCCATCTTCTGCCGGATCTCGGTCCACACCTGGTGGAAGTAGGTCAGATCGCTGACGATGTCGTCTTTCGACCGCCCGCCGGCAGCGGTCCGAATGATCACGCCCCCGGTGAAGCCGTGCTGCTCGCGGAACTCGCGGACGATGCCGCGCAGTCGTGCCCGCTCTTCACGCGATTCGATCTTTCGAGAGACGCCCACGTGATCGACGGTCGGCATGAACACCAGGAAACGTCCCGGCATCGTCACGTGTGACGTCAGGCGGGCGCCCTTCGTGCCGAGCGGTTCCTTGACGACCTGAACCAGGACTTCCTGGCCTTCTTTCAGGAGGTCTTCGATCTTGGCTTGCGGCCGCTCCGTGCGGGGCCCGCTGCGCCCGGCAGGCGCGGGTGAACCGCTGCGATCACGGCTGCGGCGCTCCTGTCGGCCGTTGGGTGGAGAAGACGCGGCGGCCTCGCCCTCACGGAGCTCATCGGACGGGGCGGCCGCGAGCACCGGTTCGGCGGGCTCGCTGTCGTCATCATCACCCGACTCGAGGCGTTCGAACTCCTCGACGGTGTTGACGACCTCAGAAACGTAGAGAAAGGCGTCCCGTTCGAGGCCAATGTCGACAAAGGAGGACTGCATCCCCGGCAGCACTTTCGACACCCGGCCCTTGTAGACGTTGCCAACCACGCCGCGCTGGCGTTCCCGCTCGATGAATACCTCGACGACCTGGTCGTCCTCGAGGATCGCCACCCGCGTCTCGTGGTCGGTTGAGGAGATGATCATCTCCTTGTTCATTGAAAGAACTCCACAATCGTGCGGGTGCACCGGAAACCGTGACGCCCGGGCGCACGCTCAGCGTGACGGCGATCAGGCCGGCAAGCTGGCACAGCGCAAGAACGAGCAACACGAGCGTCATGGTCGCCCCACCCGCAAGAAACCCTGAAAAAACTCGCGAAACGGAACGTCAGCGGACGTTCGGTTTCTCACTGCTGATTCCGACGGTCAATTGGTGAATCGTCTCATCCGCACGTTGAGGATGAGACCGAACGAAGCCAGTGCCGCTATGAGCGAAGACCCGCCGTAACTCATCAAAGGCAGCGTGATGCCCTTGACGGGCGCAAGGCCGGCGGACATCGCCACGTTATACAGCACTTGAAACGAAAACCCCGAAATGATGCCCCCTACCAGATAGGCGCCGAGGCGGTCCTTGGCCAGCCGGGCCGCTTCGAGCGAACGGACAATGACGAACAAATAGAGTCCCAGCACGACGAGCACGCCGATGAACCCCTGCTCTTCCGCCAGGACGGAGAAAATGAAATCGTTGTGGGCGACGGGCAGGAACTTGTACTGCCCCTGCGTCCCGCCCATGAAGCCCTTGCCGGTCAGTCCCCCGGAGCCGACCGTAATCCGGGCCTGAATCTGCTGATATCCCTGACCCCGCGGGTCCTGATCGGGATCGAGGAACGTCGTCACGCGGCTCTTCTGATAGTCCTTGAGCGCAAACTGCCAGGCGACCGCGCCACCGAGCAAGGCGAGCAGGACGAAGACGCCGAGCAGCTTCGTGCGAAGCCCCGCCAAGAATGCCACGCCGACGAACACCGGGATGAGCGTCACGGCCGTGCCGAGGTCCGGCTGCTTCGCGATGAGGAGCAGGGGAACGGCAGTGAACATGCCGCCCACCGCGAGGTCGGTCGTGTTCTTGGCGCCACGCCGGTTCTCGCCGAAGTACATCGCGAGAATCATCGCGATCACGACGCGGCCGAACTCGGACGGCTGGAGGTTGAAGGGGCCGATCGGAATCCAGCGCTGCGCGCCCATCTGCGTGGAGCCCTTGAGCAGCACGAAGACGAGCAGCACGAGGAGCCCGCCGTAGGGCACGAGCGAATGCTCGGCGAGCATCCGGTAATCGAGCGTGAGGCAGATGACGAAGGCGACCAGTCCGATGACGAGCGCGTAGATCTGGGTCCGAACCTGGGGGCCCGCATGTCCGGCGCCGTCAGGCAGCGTGACGTAGGTCGTGCTGTAGATCATCGCGATGCCGATCCCGGCGATGAGCAGGATCACCGTCAGGAGCAGCCAGTCGACGTGGAAATACAACCGTCGTTCGAACATGGCTAATCCGCTAGTCCTGACCACCCGCGAGGGCCGTGCCGCCACGCGCGAAGGGATCCTTGTAGTCGAGACGCAGATCGTCGTGTGTCGGAGCCGGCGGGAGAGGCTTCCCATCGTGCTTGGCGAAATACGTGTCCAGGATGTGGTGCGCGAGCGAGGCCGCGTTCGGTCCGTGGATGCCGTGCTCCAGAAATACGACGCCGGCAATCTCCGGGTTGTCACGCGGTGCGAAGAACACGAACCAGCCGTGGTCGCGGAGATCGCGGTTGGTGCGTGCGGCAGTACGCCCCGTGTTCGAGATGACCTGCGCGGTTCCCGTTTTCCCGCAGACGTCGTGTCCCACGATCCTCGCTCGGCCGCCCGTGCCGCCGGCGTTCACGACCATCCACATGCCGTCGCGGATCGCCTGAAGCTTTTCGGGCGTGACCTCGACGGTGGATTGCGGAGGCGGCGTCGCCGCCGGCTTCCAGCCTGTGCCGTCGTCCGCGGCCTTGACGAGGTGTGGCGTCACACGGACGCCACCGTTCGCGAGCGTGGCCACGTAGACTGCCATCGACACCGGCGTCACCGACACCTGCCCCTGGCCGATTGCCACCGAGATCGTCTCACCGGCGTACCACTTCTTCTCTTTCGTGTACTGCGCCTTCCAGGCGGTCGACGGCACGAGCCCCTGCACCTCGCTGGGCAGATCGATGTTCGACCTCACGCCGAGGCCGAACAGCGTGGCCCACTTGTTGATGCGATCGACACCGAGCATGTTTCCGACGGTGTAGAAATAGACGTCGCACGACTGCTCGATCGCGTGACGCAGGTCGAGTGACCCGTGGCCGCCTTTCTTCCAGCACTTGAAGAAGCGGCCGTAAAAGGTCTGCCCGCCGCCACAGTGCACCCTGAAGTCGGGCGTGATGATGCCTTCCTCCAGCCCGGCGAGGCCGACCGCCATCTTGAAGGTGGACCCGGGCGAATACCGGCCCTGCACGGCGCGGTTCTGGAGCGGCTTCAGCTCGTCGGTGTTGAGCGACGCCCACGTCGCGCGATCGACGCCGCCGGCGAATGCATTCGGGTCGTACGCAGGACGGCTCGAGAAACCGAGCACCTCGCCGTTGCGCGGATCGAGGACCACAGCCGCACCGTTGAAGCCGGACGCCTCGAACGCATCCTCGATCGATCGTTGAACGTCGGCATCGATGGTGAGCTGCAGCGCGGTGCCCTCGCGCGCGGGACGTTCTCCGTTTTCCACCGGGTTGATTTCGCGGCCCAGACTGTTGACCACCACCAGCCGATCGCCATCGGCACCCATCAGCAGCTTGTTGTACGACTGCTCGATTCCCGCCTGGCCGACGAGTGTTCCCGGCTCGACGCCGGCGTACTCGGTGCGGGCGAGCTGGGTTTCGTTGATCTCGCTGACGTAGCCGAACAGATGCGCCGCGAGGTCGCTGGCCGGATATTGCCGCGCCGGCACCTCCTGGTACACGATGCCCGGCAGCTCCCACTCCCGGGCGCGCACGGCGATCACCTGTTCTTCCGACGCGTTCTCGACCAGGACGATGGGCCGGTAGCTCGGTTCACGCCGCCGGCGACTCAGCGTCTCGCGCAGTTGCGCTTCTTCGATGCCGGTGACCTCGGCCAGCGTTTGGAGGGTTTCGTCGAGATTGCGGGTCTGCTCGCGGACGAGCCCGATGTTGAACGTGTTGCGGTTCTCGACCAGGATCTTGCCGTTTCTGTCGAACAGGACGCCGCGCGGAGCGGGCAGCGGGATTCGGCGGATGTGGTTGTTGTCCGCCATCTCCTTGAACTTCTCGTGCTGCGCGACCTGGAAAACCCAGAAGCTCACCGCGAGGACGCCGAACGTGCCGGCCACGATCCACTGCAGGACCGACAGCCGCGCGCCCAGATGACGCCGATCGTCTGGCAGAATCACGTTGTTCATAGGACTACCCGAACCCTTCCCTCGCCGGGGCGCTGCGCGCTACGCGAGGACGTTCGCATTCAAAACCGGCGGCGGCTCAAGCTCGTGCGGCTGGCGCGCCGCCGCTCCAGCATCTTCGGACCGCTCTCCACCACCCAGAACGCCAGGATGCCGAGGCACGCGTTGATCGACGCCTGCATCAGGACCGTCGAATAACTCATCCGAAACGGCCGGGCCTCGACGAGCGCATGCAGCGCCTGAAAGCAGGCCTCGTGCAGGATCGTCGCGCCCACGAACATCACGAACCGCGGCACCGTCTGGGACACGATGAACTGTGCCCCGAGGACTCCGACGACGAACCCGACCAGCGATTTCGCGAGACCGCCGATCCCGATGATCCCGCCGGCCAGTGCATCCTGCAACAGACCGCCGACCGTTCCCGCGAGCACGCCAGTCACCGCGCCGAACGACAGCGCGACGAACACGACCGTCACGAGAACCAGGTTTACCGCCGTGGTGCCGCCGACCGTCAACCCCGCGAGCGAGGTCTGAATCGCCAGCGCCGCCACCAGCGCCAGCAGGATGCCCGCGGTCCTCATTTCGGTTTCGCGCCCGAGGCCGCCGCGGGCGTCGCTGGCGCCGCGCGGTCCGACGTTGCGCCGTGCGCGGGTACGAGCACGACCAGCACTTCTTCCAGACTCGAGAAGTCCACGACCGGCCGCACGGTGATCGCGCGATACAGCTTGCTGCCGCGCTCGGACTTCTCGACCGTGCCGATGGCAAAACCCTTCGGATAGATGCCGTCCACGCCGGAAGTAACGATCACGTCACCCGGGTTGATGTCGGCGAGGTTCGAGACGAGATCCATGCGCAACGGCGGATCCCCGTCGATACCCACGACCATGCCGCCCGCGCGCGAACGCTCACCAATCGCACCGGCCGCCGCGCTGCGGTCCATGATGAGTTGGACGCGCGCGGCGTGCGACGCCGGATTGCCCACAACACGCCCCACGATGCCCTTCGGTGAGATCACGGCCATGTTGGCCTGAACGCCGTCAGCCGATCCGCGGTCGATGGTGACGGTCATCATGCCCGGATTCGGGTTGCCGGCGATGATCTCAGCCGCGATCGTCGGCAGCGATGTGTTCGTCTTCAGGTCCATCAATTCCTGGAGGCGCACGGCGCGCGCCGCAAGCGCACGCTGCTCCTGCAGACGCACTTCGAGATCGGCCACCTGCTTGTGCAGCGCCTCGTTCTCGACCCGCGCGCCGCGCAGCGCCACGTAATTGCCCCAGCTGTTCCGGACGCCGCCGACGATGCCCGCGGTCGCGCGCTGAACGCGCGAGAAAATCCCGAACGTCACCCCTTCGAGCACGGGAACGCCAGTCTTCGTCGGCACCTGCGCGGAAATCAGGATGACGTGGCCGACCATGACGGCGAGAAAGAGGTAGCCGGTGCGCTGCCGGATATCCAGCATTACTTAGTGCTCGCGGGGCCCCACCCCCGCTCGCTCGCGCCTCGCGCGTTCGCGCTCGGCGCGGGCCGCAGGCGCGGCTGATTCACCACCTGGTCGTACTGGACGTCATCCCAGCACGGCCGACTCTGTTCGCTCGCGCCTCGCGCGTTTGCGCTCGGCGCGGGCCGCAGGCGCGGCTGATTCACCACCAGGCCACGCTGGACGTCATCCCAGCACGGCCGGCTCTGTTCGCTCCCACGTAAGCGCTGCCCACGTAGGCGCCCATCCCATCTCGAACGTTCATCGGGCACGGCTGTCATGGTCATCAGGTTTTTCGTGCTGGTCGCAGTACACCGCGGGGAGCGGACAGCGGACAGCAGACAGCGGCGCGTCAGTCGATCGATATCTTTCTCAACAGGTTGAAGTCCGACAGCATCTTGCCGGCGCCGAGGACGACCGACGACAGCGGATCCTCGGCCATCGCCAGCGGCAGCCCCGTCTCCTCACGAAGCCGCTTGTCGAGGTTCTTCAGCAGCGAGCCACCGCCGGTCAGCACGATGCCGCGATCCACGATGTCCGCGGAGAGCTCGGGCGGCGTGCGCTCGAGTGCCACCCGCACCGCATCGACGATGACGTTCACCGTCTCCGCCAGCGCTTCGCGAATCTCCTCATCGGAAATCGTGATCGTCTTCGGCACCCCTTCGATGAGATGCCGTCCCTTGATCTCCATCGTCATCCGCTCTTCGAGCGGGTACGCGGACCCCACTTCCATCTTGATTGCTTCCGCGGTCCGCTCGCCGATGAGCAAATTGTAGGTCTTCTTGATGTACTGGATGATCGCCTCGTCCATCTCGTTGCCGGCGACCCTCACAGCCTTGCTGTAGACGATGCCCGCGAGCGAGATGACGGCGATGTCGGTCGTGCCGCCGCCGATGTCCACGATCATGTTTCCCGACGGCTCGGTGATGGGCATGCCGGCGCCGATAGCCGCGGCCATCGCTTCCTCGACGAGGTGGACCTCGCTGGCTTTCGCGCGATACGCGCTGTCCTTGACGGCGCGCTTCTCGACCTGCGTGATCTCCGACGGGACGCCGATGACGATACGAGGCCGGACCCAGACGTTGCGATTGTGCGCCTTTTTGATGAAGTAGGTCAGCATCTTCTCGGTGACCTCGAAGTCGGCGATGACGCCGTCCTTCATCGGCTTGATCGCCACGATGTTGCCGGGCGTGCGCCCGAGCATGTCCTTGGCGTCCTTGCCGACGGCTTCGATGCGGCCGTTCACCTTGTTGATGGCGACAATCGATGGTTCGTTGACGACGATCCCCTTACCCCGTGCGTACACACAGGTATTGGCGGTACCGAGATCGATCGCCAGATCGCTCGAGAAGAGCGAAAACAAAGAACGCAGGCTCAAACAGAAACTCCTTGAACGGCCGGACGGACGGCTGGCGTAGCCCCGACTCCGCGATCGCGGCTCACCGCTCGAACTTCAACGTCTCAGTACCCGCCACGTGGATGCCGTTCTTCCCTCGATCCTTCACCCAGTACATCGCGTCGTCGGCCGCCTGGATCAAGCCTTCGGCCGATACCGAGATGTCCGGCAGCGTCGCGACTCCGACCGACACCGTCAGCGCGATGCTGAGTCCCTCGGACTGGAGAAACCTGTGCGCCGCAATCCGCTCGCGGATACGCTCGCCGACCGCGACGGCGCCCTCGGCGCCGGTGTCGGGCAGCACCAAGGCGAACTCGTCCCCGCCAAATCGTGAAACCACGTCCGTTTCGCGCGCACTCGCGCGAATCACGCTCGCCGCCTCGACGAGCGCCCGGCTTCCGAACAGATGGCCATGCGTGTCGTTGACCGTCTTGAACCCGTCGAGATCGATGAACAGCAGCGAGAGGGGGCGCCCGCTGCGCGTTGCGCGCTTCGACTCCCGGTGCAGCACCTGCGACAGGTACCGCGAGTTGTACAGCTGGGTGAGGTCGTCGGTGACCGACAGTCCCTCGACGCGCTGCACCCGTAACGCGTTATCGAGCGCGATGGCTCCGGGCTCCAGTGCCCGGACGACGGCCGCCTGCGTGTCGTCGGTGAACTGCGGTTCCCGGCGCGACGGACCGCGATCCAGGGCCACAACGGCGCCAATCGTCCGTCCCCGGCAATCCAGCGGAAACCCCACCGCGGCCGAGGTCCCATCCACCCCCTCGAGCTTCGTCAGCCGCCGATCGGTGGAAATGTTCGCCGTCCGGAACGTGGAGCGGTTCCGCATCACCCAATGGCCCACGACCTGGGCGGCTTTGTCGAGCGCCGGCGTCAGCGCCCGCCCGGCCATCACCCGCGTCCGGCCGGCGTCATCGACCGCCAGCAAAAGCCAGATCGGCGCGGGAACCCAGTCAGCGGCCTGCGCGACAATCGTCTCGGCCACACGCTCCGGATCGAGGCTGGAGTTGACCGCCCGGACAATCTGGGCGAAGACGTCAGCGCGTGCCAGCTTGCGCCGGAGCGCCGTCTGCAGAGGCCGGATCCTGTCGGCCAGATCCGTACGGCTCGACGTCAGGCTCTTCCTGCTGGATGGGCGACGGGCGCGAGACTGCCGACCAGTCCCCGTCAATCGGCTCTGCGTCCCATTTGGAATGGCGAATCCTTCTAAGTGCTTCTATCCATAAATATTACCACAGCAGGACCTTAATCCGGGCTCCTGGATCGCCCTCGCCCGCGCGATCGGACCGGCGTCCCCGGAGGCCGGCAAGTTCGTGGCATAATTGACGTTTTCAGTTTTCAGCGGATTGACGATCCGACCGCCCGGCGCTGCGCCGACCGGGCCCTCAAAGGCTGCTCAAGACATGACAATGCTCGACCGGATGCGCCGGCACAAGAACTGGCTGAAGTGGAGCCTGTTCATCGTGGTGGTGGCGTTCATCCTGCTCTACATTCCCAACTTCCTCCGCAATCGCCCACTTGGCACCGGCGTCCACGACGTGGTCGCGTCCGTCGAAGGCCGGGACATCACCGTCACCCACTTCCGTCGCGTGTACCAGCAGCAGATGCAGGCGTACCGTCGAGCCTACGGCGGAAACATCGACGAGAAGCTGCTGAAGCAGCTCGGCATCGACCAGCGCATCATCCAGCAGATGATCGATGAGGAAGCGGCCCTCGCCGAGGCCGAGCGCCTGGGGATCACCGCCAGTGACGAGGAAGTCCGCGCGCGGATCCTGGCGATGCCGGCGTTCCAGGAAAACGGGCAGTTCATTGGCGATCAGCGCTATCGTCAGATCCTCGAGTCCAACGAACCGCCGCTCCGGCCGTCAGAGTTCGAGGAGCAGATCCGGCGGGGGATCACGATCGCCAAGCTGCAAGGCGCGCTGACGGACTGGCTCACCGTGAGCGATGCGGAAGTCACCAAGGAAATCAAGCGTCGCAACGAAAAGGTGAAGCTCGCCTTCGTGTCGTTCCCGTCCGACAAATTCCGCGACGCGACGACGGTGACCGACGCGGAGATCGCCACGCGATTCAACGATCACAAGGCTGAATACCGGATCCCCGAGAAACGCAAGGTGCGCTACGCGCTCGTCGATCTGCAGGCCATACGCGAGCGGACCCAGGTTTCGCCGCAGGACGTCCAGCGTTACTACGAGGACAACGAGCAACAGTATTCGTCGCCCGAGCAGGTGCGCGCGAGCCACATCCTCCTCAAGACCGAAGGCAAAGACGATGCGGCGGTGAAAAAGCAGGCGGAGGATCTGCTCGCGAAGATCAAGGGCGGAGCTGACTTCGCCGAGCTCGCGACGAAGTTTTCAGAGGACGAGGGCAGCGCCAAGAAAGGCGGCGACCTCGACTTCTTTCCCAAGGGCCAGATGGTGCCCGAGTTCGACAAGGTGGCGTTCTCGCTGCAGCCCGGACAGATCAGCGATCTCGTGAAAACGCAGTTCGGCTATCACATTATCAAGGTCGTCGAAAAGAAACCGGCCTCCAAGCGTTCGCTCGAAGAAGTCAAAGCCCAGATCGAGGATCAGCTGAAGCAGGATCGCGCGCAGACCGAAGCGCAGCGCACGGCTGACGGCGTGGCGAGTCAGTTGAAGAAGCCCGCGGACTTCGACACCGTGGCCAAGCCGCGAGGCCTGATCGTCGGCGAGTCGGGCTTCTTCGCGCGCAATGAGCCGATTGCCGGCCTGGGCATGGCGCAGGGCGTGGCGGAACGCGCGTTCGAGATGAAGGACGGCGAGGTCAGCGAAGCCATCCGAACGCCGCAGGGATTCGCGTTCATCACGGTCACGGGCCATCAGGATGCGCGCGATCCGTCACTCGAAGAGGTCAAAGCGCGCGTCCGCGAGGATGTCGTCAAGGAAAAATCGGTCGAAACGGCACGACAGAAGGCGGCCGCGCTCGCGGCGCAGCTCAAGACTGGCGACTTCACGGCCATTGCGAAGTCAGCCGGACTCGAAGCCAAGACGACCGACCTCATCGCGCGGGGCGCGCCGATCGGTGATGCGGGAATCAGCCCCGCCGTGGACGCGGTGGCCTTCACGCTACCCGTTGGCGGCGTGAGCGATCCGATCGTCACCGACACGGGAGCGGTGGTAGTGAAGGTGCTGGAAAAGGCGAATGTCACCGACGCCGAGATGGCAAAGGCGCGGGACGGGGTGAAGACGGAGCTGCTCAACGAGCAGCGCAACCGCTTCTACAGTTCCTACATGACCAAGGCGCGCGAGAAGATGCGAATCAACATCAACCGCGAAGCGCTCGCGCAGCTGACGGCCTGACGGAATTGCCACGAACGCCGGAAATGCCAAACCGCCGCGATTCAGCTTTGGCAATATCGGCACGCCTGGCAATCTTGGCCATTGACGTCGGGTCATCTCACGAACACGTTTGGCATGAGCGCCAGCGGCTCGCCGCGACGAAAGACGCGTATCGGCGCGGTCAGCGTTTCGAGCGCCCGCGGATCCTTGAACCCGAGCAGCGACGCCAGCGTCGAGGCGCCCTCCGTCCTGCCGAACGGGTTGCTCACGAGGTCGTAGATCGACTTGCGCGGCGGATAGACGACGACCTGCACTTCGGTGTCCTGCGCGATCCGCGCTTGCTGCTTGGCGATTGCGAGCGCCCGCTCGAGCCCGCCGAGCTCGTCCACGAGTCCCAGCTCCTTGGCCTGCTTCCCCGTCCACACCCGGCCCTGACCGATCGCGTCGATTCGTTCCGGAGTGGTGTTGCGGCCGGCAGCGGCCTTCTCGACAAACGACGCGTAGGTCGCCTGCATCTGCTCTTCGACTTTCGTCCGCTCTTCAGGTGAGAAGGGCCGGATCGGCGAGTAGAGATCGGCGTAGCGTCCCTGCCGCACGTTCTCCATGTTCAAGCCCAGCTTCTTCAGCGTGCCGTCGATCACGAACTTGACCATCACGACGCCGATCGACCCGGTCAGCGTGGCGGGCTGCGCGACGATGGCGTGCGCCGGCATGGCGATGTAGTAGCCGCCCGATGCGGCCACGTCGGACATCGACGCGATGACCGGTTTCACATCCCGCGTCAGCATGATTTCGCGCCAGATGACATCCGAGGCAATCGCGGATCCGCCCGGGCTGTCGATCCGCAGCACGATCGCCTTGATCGAACTGTCGGCGCGGGCTTTCCGGAGGTATTCGATGATGGTGTCCGAGCCGACGACCTGCCCCTGCGGCGAGTTGTCGCTGCTCTGCCACGAGCTGATGATGCCCACCGCGTAGATCACCGCGATACGGGGGCCGGTGTTCAGGCCGAGCGACACCCCGCTGATCTCCCGATACTGGTTCTGTTCGATGAAGTGCGACGCGCCCTTCCCGAGCTGCACTTTGTCGTCGAGCTCGTCTTCGTAGGCGACATCGTCGACCAGCCCGGCGCGGACGGCATCCTCCGGCAGATACGGCCCGTGATCGATCAGCCGCCGGACCTCGGCTTCGGATTTGTGACGGCCGTCCGCGAGACCCCGCACGAGCTGCTGGTAAAGGTCGGTGTTGAGCGATTCGGCCATCTCGCGATGCGCCGGCGTGTAGGTGTGCTCGGTGAACGTGTTGGAGGCGGTCTTGTAGTCGCCGATGTGAAGTGCATCAGGATACGCGCCGATCTTGTCGAGCGTGCCGCGCAGGAACAGCTCGTAGCTCGCGATGCCGGTCAGGTCGAGCGACGCCGTCGGCATCAGGAACACCTTGTCGCACGCGCTCGCGAGGTAGAACTCCTGCTCGCCGCCGTATTCCAGATAACCGATGATCGGCTTCTTCGAGCGTTTGAAATCGATGATCGCGTCGCGAACTTCCTGGACCTTGCCCCACAACCCGGCGGTACTCGTCGGGCGGATGATGACGCTCGTGATCCGCGAGTCCACCTTGGCCTTGCGCAGTTCTTCGACCAACGCCCGCACGGTCGGCGGGGCCTCGAGGAATTGCCCGATCACGCCGCCCGGATCGGTTTCCTGAAGATCGCCGCCCACACGAAGAACGAGTGTGGAATTGGCCGTTATCCGAGGCTCCCGGCCGACGAGCAACGCGGTGACGACGAGGCCGGTCACCGAGACGGCGACGGCCACGAAGATGAGCACGAGCACGAGCACGACGCCGCGCCTTACTGCCACAACAGCCTCCCCTCGACGGATCTTCCAGTATAGCTGGTCCGACGGGATGGCAGGGATACACGGCGGCTCTTCCGAAGAGCCAGCCGGTCGGCCTGTCGTGAGTGAGGACAGGGCCCCGTTCAGGTTGAGACGTTGCGGTGATGAGGGTTCGAACCGGAATCAGTGAACGAGATAGCCGTCGCGGGATCGCGCGACGGCGCGGCCTTTGCGGACACGCACGGTCAGCGGATGCCACCCTGGCTGCGTGCCGGCCGCGAACGCCATCATGTACTGATGATGCAGCTCGGTCAGGATGCTGCGGGTTGCGATGCTGAGCTGGGCAACCGAGTTGGCTTCGGTCGCAGTTCCACCAGTACGGCGCGCGAGCTCGGCAAGGTTCACGGTCGCGTTGTCGTCCACCAGCGTCCGATCGACGAAGCGCGGCCGCTCGTTGAAGTCGTCCACGCCGAGCGCATAGACAGGAATGTCGAGCGCGGCAGCCGCGCTGGCGGCGTCCTGCACGTTGTGCACGCTCGCCGTGTCCACGCCGTCGGTCAGGAGCACCACGGCGCGCGCGCGGGGGGCTTCGGTCTCGACGCTGCGAATGGTGTCGACGATCGCGTCGTACATGCACGTCTCGCCGAATGGCACTAGGCTCGACACCGCCGACCTGAGCTCTCCGGCGTCGCGGGTGAAGGGCGTCAACCGGCGCAGGGACGAATCGAAACCAAAGACCGTGGCCTCGTCTTGATCGGCGAAGCCTGAGACGAGCAGATGCGCCGCGAGCTGGACCCGATCCCGCTTGGCGCCCACGACCATGCTGCCGCTGCTGTCCACGAGGAGGGCCAGGCGCGCGTCCGCCGCCTCGCCGGACTGGAACTGCACGATGGGCCTGACCTTGCCGTTGTCGGCGATCTCGAAGTCTTCGGCCTTGAGACCCTTGATGAAGCGGCCGTCGCCGTCACGGACGACCACCGCCACCGACACGAGATTCACGGATGACTTGAACGTGACCTGAGGCACGTCCTGCTGCGCGGACAGGATGCCGACCGCGATCGCGACCATTGCCGCCGCAAGGGAAAGCCGCACTGACACCTTTGATCACCCCGTTACGAAAAACGTCCCGAAACCAGCGGGAGAACGCGCGATCTTTCGTGAAAAGCTGCGCGTGGCCCCCGGGACTGCCTTCCGTTCAGCACAATCCGATCCCTCCCGGGCCTCCACCCGCGTGGGATTCCGTCAATCTGTTGGGGAACTTACACGATGAGTATCGCAGGCGTGCAACGCCTGGGCAAGGAGGATCCCACCTCGGCTGTTCTGATTTGCACAGAAAAGTGACCCTCCAGGCGCCTGCAGAAGGGGGCTGACGTCGCGTAGTCCGACCGGCCCTGTCGTACGACGCCGATTGCTCTGATCGACGGTCAACGGCCCCAGGCAGGACTGGGGTCACTCGTCGCGGACCCCCTTTTCGGTTCCGGCCGCACCCAATGTGACCGACCGCTGCGCACGTCAGCCACGTTCGTGCTGATGCGCGAACGCGTCCACACGTGAAGCGGATGGATGGGAGAGTTCAATTACCACTCGACTGACAGCTGCGCCGACGCCGTTCCCCCCGGCAGGCGGATCTCGACGAACCCGTTATGAGTGCGCCACCCAGGAGCGTCGCCGCCCCACTCACGTTCTCCAAGCCTGCTCATCGTCGCCGACGCGAGGCTCACGGATCGCGGGGTACGGTCGCTGCGCAGCGCGATGCTGGTATGCAGGCGCCGCAGTCGCCCGCGCCCGTCGGGCTCCGTGCTCATCGTGATTCGGGTGGCACCGGCGCTTTCAGACCACTCGACGCGCCGGATCGAGTAGTCTCCCTGCTCGTAGTCCAATGACAGTCCGTCGTCTTCGTAGAGCTCGGCTCGCGCGCTCTCACCCGGATAGAGGACCATCGTCAGCCCGGTGCGATCGCCAATCTCGCCGGTGTGCTGGACGACAGGCTGGCGGAATACGGCGCGTCCGCTCCTGACGAAGATCGGAAGCGTTGAGAGCGGCGCGTCGACAGCGATCTCGCGTCCCCCCTCGAACTGCTCGCCGGTCCAGTAGTCGTACCACGCGCCCTTGGGCAGGTAGACAGACCGTTGCCGGGCGCCTTCCTCCACAACCGGAGCAACGAGCAGGCCATCACCGAACATGAACTGCGTGTCCATGTCATAGGTCCGCGGATCGTCGGGAAACTCGAGGAACATCGGCCGCAGCGCCGGGATGCCCGTCATCGAGGCCTCGCGCATCACGGTGTAGATCTGCGGCAGCAGCTCGTACCGCAGCTCGATCGAGCGGCGGTTGATGTTCTCGAGTGCCGAACCGTACGACCAGGGATCCTGGGGCGGCGTGCCGAACGTCGTGTGACTGCGCATGAACGGCGAGAACACCGCTGCCTGCAACCACCGCGTGTACAGCTCCGGTGAGGCGACACCTGCGAACCCGCCGATGTCCGTGCCGACGAAGGGAAACCCCGACAAGCCCAGACCCATGAGCGTCGAGATGCCGTCAGCCAGCGCGGACCAGCTGCTGATGTTGTCGCCAGGCCACACCGCGGAGTACCGCTGCCCGCCCGCAAACGTCGCGCGCGTGAGCACGAACGGCCGCTCGTTCGGCCGCAGTCGTCGCAGACCCTCGTAGGTCGCGCGGCTCATGAGCTGTCCGTACACGTTGTGAATCTCGGCGTGGGTCGAGGGCTGTCCTTCGTTGTCGTGGCGAGCGTTCAGCGGAAACGTGCCGACCGGATCGACGAACACCGCCGGTTCGTTCATGTCGTTCCAGATCCCGGCGACGCCCATGTCCAGGAACGGCTTGTAGAGATTGCCCCACCACTCGCGCGTGGCCGGTCGGCTGAAATCAGGGAAGACGCTGGGGCCTGGCTGCCGCTCCGCTTGTGACGGCCAGACCGGTGCTTCGTACACCGATCCGTCGGTGCTCGTCACGAAGTGCCCCCCGGCGAGCCCGGTGTCGTACGGCGCGTAACCGGGCTCCTTCTTCGGGTGCGGGTCGACGATCGTCACCGCTCGAAATCCCTGCGCGCGTAAATCGCGGATCATCCCGGCGGGATCGGGAAAACGCTCGCGGTCCCATGTGAATGGCTTGTAGCCATCCTGATAGTGGATGTCCAACCAGATCGCGTCGGCCGGAATGCGGCGTTCACGGAAATTGGCCGCGATGAACCGAACCTGACTCTCGGGGTAGTAGCTGTAACGACACTGGTGATAGCCGAGCGCCCAGAGCGGCGGCAGCGGCATGCGGCCGGTGAGGTCCGTATAACGCCGGATCACATCCTTCGGCGCCGGACCGTCGATGAAGTAGTAGTTCAACTCCCCGCCGTCCACGCCGAACGACAGCACACCCGCGGTCGAGTGGCCGACGTCGAAGCTCGATCGATAGGTGTTGTCGAGAAAGATCCCGTGCGCGCGGCCGTTTCTCACGACCATGAAGAACGGGACCGAGACGTAAATCGGATCCGTCGAGCCGTCGTACCCGTACGTGTCGCTGTTCCACATCACGTACGAGTAGCCGCCCAGCTTCTTCCCGCGCTTGTTGAGACGGCCGTTCTTTTCACCGAACCCGAACACGTGCTCGTCGTCTCGCAGCCGCTTCCAGGTGCGAATCGTCGAACCCGCGTAGGCCGTCGCGAACGTCGGATCGTCGGCGTCGAGCGACGTGCCATCGCGGCTGAGCACCTCAATGCGGAAGGGCTGCTGTGTGATGACCACACGGAGCGCGTCGGTCTGGAGCGTGGACTGCGCGGGTCCGACCTGCACGCTTACCCGCGGCGCACTGCCCTGCCGCGGCTGCACCGCATACGAATGATCGCGTCCAAACACCTTGCCCCGCGCGAGCCGCACGCGGACGACTTCAGGCGTCACACTCGTCACGGACAGCGCGACCGCGCCGCCGCGGTAGATCAGACCATCGTCCGCGCGCTCGGGACGTGGCAGCGTGCTGACCGCGGTCCACTGAGCAACCGCAGGCGCCGCCAACAGCAGCAAGAGGATCGATGCGCTCAGCGCGCGCCAACGAACGTGTCGCATAAGAACCCTCACAAGTCACAGAGTTCAAGGTGCACGGCACGCTGCACCCTGCACCCTGAACGTTTCTTACTTCACCGCCTCTATGCCCGCGGCCTTGAGCGTGTCGTTCAGCGCGGGAAGGTCCACGGACTTCAGCGCCGTCCACCGCGCCCGTTGGGTCCGTACGGGTGACCCAATGCCGCGACGAACAGGCGGTTCGCGTCCCTCGGATCGATCGCAATCGCCGGGATCTGTTGCGCGTCGCGAAGCCCGAGATGCGTCCACGTCTTGCCGGCATCCGTCGACTTGTAGACGCCGTCGCCGGTGGAAAGATCCGGCCGGTGCAGTCCCTCTCCGCTGCCTACGTAAACGACATTTGGATCGGATGGCGCGACCTCGACCGTGCCGATCGATCCAGTTGGCTGATCGTCGAAGATGGGCTGCCACGTGCGGCCGGCGTCAGTCGTCTTCCAGACGCCGCCGTTCACAGCGGCGGTGTAGAAGGTAAACGGCTGCGATCGATGGCCCGAGGCGCCCCGCGTCCGGCTCGCACGCGATGGCCCAATCGATCGCCATCTCAACTCGGCAAAAAGGCTGGGGCTGACCAGGGCTGACTCCTGCGCGGACACGAGGCGAAAGGTTCCGAACGCGAAAAACAGGATGATGACGACCAACGCGAGTCGACGCGTGACCATGGCGGGGAGTATATAACTTGAGCGCGCGATGGATCGGTCGCGGGCGTGCCGCGGTCCGCTGGCCGCTGAAAGCCGAGTGGCATCCGGCTGTAGCCGGACACAGCGGACGGCGATTATCGAAGAGCCCTAGCGGACCGCGATCAGCGAAGAACCCCCTAGCGGACAGCGACAAGCGACATGCCCCACATCATCGTCATCGGCGCCGGCGCGTTTGGCGGATGGACCGCCCTCGAGCTGGTGCGCCGCGGCGCGCGGGTCACGCTGATCGATGCCTGGGGACCCGGCAACGTCCGTGCGAGCTCCGGCGGACACACGCGCGTCATCCGCGCCACCTACGGCTCACACGCGATCTACACCGCGATGGCGATGCGCGCGCTCGACCTGTGGCGTGAGCACGATGCGCAGTGGCAGACCCGATTTCTCCACCTGACCGGTGCATTGTGGATGTTCGGGGAGGACGCTCGATTCGGCGTCACGTCAGCGGCGGCGTTGCGTGCGCACAGCGTTCCCATCGAGGAAATGACGCTGACCGATGCGCGACGCCGTTACCCCCAATTCAACTTCGATGGGATCTCTTCGCTGTTCTTCGAGCCCCAGGCCGGATACCTGCGGGCACGCGCGGCGTGCGAACACGTTGCGCAACGGGTCGAGGCCGAAGGCGGGATGTATCGGCAGGCTGCGGCCATTCCGCCACGAATCTCTGGTGCGGCGCTCTCCCAGCTGGAACTTGCCGATGGATCGCATCTTCAGGGAGACGCGTTCGTCTTCGCCTGTGGTCCCTGGCTCGACTCCCTGCTTCCCGACGTCATCGGGTCGCTGGTCTCGCCGACGCGTCAAGAGGTCCACTACTTCGCGACGCCTGCGGGTGACTCGCGGTTTCAGCCACCCTCGCTGCCCGTTTGGCTCGATGCCAGCGAGCGATTTATCTACGGGATTCCCGAACGCGCTGGACGCGGCTTCAAGATCGCGGACGACACGCCGGGCCCATCGATCGATCCAACGAGCGACGAACGCCTGCCGACGACAGCGGGGATCGCTGCGGCTCGCGCATTTCTCGCGAAGCGGTTTCCGGATCTCGCGAACGCACCGCTGCTGTCATCCGAGGTCTGTCAATATGAGAGCACGCCGGATTCGAACTTCATCCTCGATCGTCACCCGCAAGCCTCGAACGTCTGGATTGCTGGTGGCGGATCGGGCCATGGGTTCAAGATGGGGCCGGTGGTCGGACAGATGATGGCATCGCTCGTCCTCGGCGAGTCCGAACCGGATCCCGCGTTCGCGCTCGCGCGGTTTGCGGCACCGCCGGCCGGCGGCTGGCGGCCAAAGTGGGCGTGAAAGGGACGACGGCTGAGAGCCTATCTTGGCAGCCGCTTGCCGCGGTTCGCTGGCGGCGCCGCTTGCCGCCGCGGTGCACCGGTCAGCCGTTCGTTTCTGAACAGCGAACGGTCGCGCTCAAATTGAGAGAGGAATGGACCTCACAGACGTGGAGGGCAATGGCTCGACCGGGTCGGAGTGATCCGGTATAATTCGAGATTCCAGCCGGTTGTGTTCTCCCCTTCGTGCGGAAGTGGCGGAACTGGCAGACGCGCAAGCCTCAGGAGCTTGTGGCCGCAAGGTCGTGGAGGTTCAAATCCTCTCTTCCGCACCACCTCGAATTCTTCTCGGCGAAGGCAGTATCAAGTGGGAGCGGCCAAACCGAAGTAGGAACCTGTCTCGATCCCCCGGCGGGGACGCTGACGAGACAGCGTCCTCACGCCGCGGCCACCGCCTTGGACGCCTCCAGCTCGCCGAACTTCCGGCGGTAGTAGCGAACCCACATCAGCGAGGCGGGAATGCCGATGAGCGTCGGCAGAATCCACGGGATGACCGCCACGGCGCCATCGAAGCGCAGGCCGATCAGCCGGCCGGCGCCCAGCACCAGGAAGGCGGTGTGAAACGCAATGCCACCACCGATCATCGAGCTCATGTGCTCGTACCACCACGCCATGGGTGTGGGGTACGGTCTGCGTGCAAACTGAAGTTGACCCACTCCGATCAGGAAGCCGATGGGGCTCATGGCCGCAAATACCGGCTGACGCAGGAACACGGCCAGGCCGATCAGCGTGGCCGACATGGCAATGGTCGCGGCGTTGGCGGTAGTGTGGAATGGCGTCCGCAGCCGATCGGGTGCTCGTCGTGTCGCGAGAACGCGGACGCCGTGATACACGGGTGTGAACGTAATCAGGACCAGGTACACGAGGAAGGGCACGATCATCCTGATCTCGGTCGCGATCTTCGCGGCGACGGCCGGAGCAACCGGCCCGCGCGGCGGGCGAATCGTCAGAGGCGCAATCAGCAGCATCGCCGCCATCATGAGACCGGTCGACGCGATCACACACGTCGCGACGAAGAACCCTTTCCCGGCCCGCATATGAAGCGTCCCCCCTTTGCGCGAGAGCGCGGGCGTCCAGAACGCGGCAAGGCCGACCAGGCCCGCGAGGATGTGCACCAGCAGCGTGGCGCGATAGAGCGCGAACATCGGATCCCTCCCGTCGAATCGAGGTGAAGTCCGGCTGCCCGCCTTCGCCGAGGCTACGGCGGGGCCACCGAAGCGCTCCGCGCGCAGGCGGAAAGCCAGACACTACGAGTGTCCAAGCCTGGTAGTCAGATCGGTGAACCGCCGGCGGCTGACTTCGAGACGGGCGCCGTCGCTCAGAACGACCTGCCCGTGTCCGCCCGCGATCGGGACCACCTCGCGCACCGCGTCCAGGTTGACGATCGCGGCACGCGAAACCCGGAAGAACTGACGAGGATCGAGCCGCGCTTCCAGATCGTTCAGCGTCGGCTGCATCCAGTAGTGCTCGCCGGCGGCCTGCAGCTTGGTCAAACCGCCTTCCGACACGAAGCGCAGCACGTCGCTCGCGGGAACGACGCGGAACGTCGCGCCGCGTCGTGCGAGAAAGCGAGTCGGCGCGGCGTCGGCTCTCGCGGCTCGATCGATCGCGCGATCGTGATCGCCGCTCGAGGTGCGCACGCGCTCCAACGCCTTGTCCAGCCGCGCGCGGTTCACCGGCTTCAACAGGTAGTCGATCGCATTCAGCTCGAAGGCATCGACGGCGAACTCTTCGAAGGCGGTGCAGAAGATGATGCGCGGCCGGGGTGCCGCAAGCGAGGCGGCCACTTCCATCCCGCTGCAGGCCGGCATCTGGATGTCGAGAAACACGACATCCGGCGCCAAGGTGGCAATCTGTTCCATGGCCTGCTCGCCGTCCCCGGCTTCGCCGACGATCTCCACGTCGCCGACTTCGACCAGCAGCCGTCGCAAGCGCTCCCGCGCAGGCTCCTCATCGTCGACTAATAGCGCGCGCAGCATCACAAGACCCTCGCGACGACGAGCGTGCGGTCGTCCTCGGCCGGGGCCGCTTCGCTGACGCGATCCAGCGCGGCCATGACCTCGGAGACGATCTCGCGAGGGGTCAGGTGTGCGGCCTGGGATACGACTCGCAGCAGCCCGTCGGTCCCAAAGCAACCGCCCGACGGTGTCTGCGTCTCCGTGATGCCGTCGGAGCACAAGACGATCAAATCACCCGGGCCCACGTCGATCGGAATCTCTGCAAATGTCGCGTCCGCCGCCCACCCGACCGCGGGGCCGGTGGCACCAAGCTCGCGGACGACGCTGTTGGTCGACAGCACCAGCCCCGGCGGATGACCGGCGCTGGCATACGACAGGGTTTTTCGCATCCGGTCGTAGGCAGCGAAGGCGACAGTTGCGAAACGGTTTCCCTCCATGGTACCGAGGGTCAACGCGTTGAGCTCCGAGAGCAGGCGCGCCGGCTCGTGGACACCGCGAGCCACGAGCGCCTGCATGCGCGCTTGCAGCGCCGCGACAAGCAGTCCCGCGTAGGTGCCTTTGCCGGAGACGTCCCCCACCGTCAGCCCGACACGATCGGCATCAAGTCTCAGGAAGTCGTAATAGTCGCCGCCAATCCCGCTCGCGGGCCGGGTGGTTCCGGCGCACTCGAGACCTTCTATCTGCGCACCAACGGCTGGCATCAGGCGCGCCTGCGTCCGTTCGGCTTCACGCTGTTCGCGGACCAGCCTGCGTTGCTCGCCGATCTCGGCCGAGACCCGGGCGACGGTCCTGCCCAGTCGATCCCTGTTGACCGGTTTCAGCAGATAGTCCACGGCGTGGTGCTCGAACGCATCGATGGCGAACTGATCGAACGCCGTGCAGAAAACAACTCGCGGGCGCGGAGGTTGAAGGCGCGCCGCCACGTCGAGCCCGGAGAGACCAGGCATCTGGATATCCAGGAAGACCACATCCGGAGTGAGTGCGGCGATCTGCGACAGCGCATCGGCGCCATCACCGGCTTCGCCCACGACCTCCAGGCTTGTACCAGCCTGGCTAACGGAGGACGCGTCAATCTCGGAGAGCAGACGGCGCAGGCGTTCCCGCGCGGGCTCCTCGTCGTCGACGATGATCGCGCGGATCATCACTGCTGCTCCTTTGTCACGGTGGCGGACGCCGTATGTCGTTCGAGGAGCTCGAAGGGTAACGTCACCGATACGATCGTGCGACCGCGTGCTGAGTCGCGAGCGATCGTCAGAGCGGCGGCCGCGCCGAAGTATCCTTCGAGACGCTGCCGGACGTTGGCCAGCCCGTAGCCGCCGCGCCGCGCACCGGTGGCCGGCCTGTCAGCCTCCCACGTCCGGTGTGTCGCCGATGACGGCGTGTCGAATCCAGGCCCGGTGTCCGCGACGGTCACGACCAGCCGACCGTGCTCGCAGTGCGCGTGGACCTCGACCGACGCTGGTCCGCGCACCATCGCGACGCCATGCTTCACTGCGTTCTCCACGAGCGTCTGCACGATCATCGTCGGCACGCGTGCTCCACGCACGTCGTCGTCGACGCCCACGTCGACGGTCAGGCGCGATCCAAAGCGTGCCCGTTCGACCTCGAGGTAGGCACGGACGAACTCGAGCTCTTCGTCGAGGAGCGCCCACTCGCTCTCGCCCCCTCGAAGCGCGTACCGGAATACGTCGGCGAGTTGTTCGATCGTGCGGTCCGCGACGGCTGGATTCTTGTGGATGAGCCCCGCAATGGCGTTCAGCGCATTGAAGAGGAAATGCGGATTGATCTGCGCCCGCAGCGCCTTCAGCTCCGAGCGGCTCGCGTGCAGCGACAGCTCGCGCGCCCGCTGATCCTGCTCCTGCTCGCGGCGCTGAAGCCTGAGATTGTCGATCACCGGCGCGAGGACGTCGGCCAGCGAAGAGAGGAGCGCAACGTCCTCGCTGAAGTAGGGCGCTTCGCTCGCACGCTCGCCCAGCAGAATCCGGCCGGGTGAGTCTTTGCCGGGCCGAATCGGCACCTCCTGGACGACCTCGAAGGACTGTGGGCCGTGGGTCCGATCGAGCTGCACGCAGACCTGAGCGCCAAAGATCTCGGACAGGCCCGTCTCGGCACGCTCAACCAGTTGGACCTCGGTGGTTGCCGACCGCAGACCGTCGAGAAATCGCGTCACCGCCTGAACCGTTGTGAAGCGCCGGCCCAGCCAGCGGCGATCGAGCGTCGTGTTGATTCGCCCGTACAGCCAGGGGAGTACTGTGACGACGGGCAGCAAAACGATCGCGTAGATGAACGGCGCAGCCTTGCCCGCGTTGAACGACTGGAGCGTCGGAAGCAGGAGCGCGAAAGTTGCGGTCAGGATGACAATCGTCACGAAGAGCGAGAGCCCGCGCTTGACGAACAGGTCGAAGAACTCGTACCGATGCTCGAAATAGGATGCGACGAAAAGAAATGCCAGCGGAAGCGATTGCGCGGCGACCTCCAGCAGCCCGAGATACGCGCTCGACGGCGACGCGGTGGCTCTGCTGGCCACATATCCGATGAAGACGAACAGCACGACGACAAGCACGAAGAGCGCAAGATGCCATCGCTTCGATTGCTGTTCGCGCTCGGTTTCAGGTCGGGGAGGCGCGAGGCGGACGAGCGTCATGGCGTAAAGGGCCGCGATGATGAATCCGGCGCTGAGCGAGAGGATCAAGAGGCGCGTGACGAAGCCTTCCGACTGATTGAACACATGCAGGAAGGCGAGAATGCAATAGAGAACGGTGACATACATCACGATGTACCCGACCCACGGCAGCGCGCGCCAGACCCGAGCGCGCGGCTGACGGTTCTCGGCCGACAGCTCGGCATACGTGATGTGCATGATGAGCGGCGGAAAAGTGAACGCCAGCACGACGTGAAGCATGTTGAGCTGCCAGTAACCATGGCCGGCCCGGAGCTCCGCCAGGGTCGAGAGAGTGAGCACCACGAACCAGGCAAAGGACACCGTCTGGAGGATCGCGCCAACCGCCTCGAGCTCCCTCGACACAGGCGCCGCCCGGACCGGGTCCACGCGCCTTCCCCACCACTCGAGCAGCAACAGGATTGTCAACGCGCCGTACGCGAACGCGCCGCAGGTAAACACGAGCAGCGCGAAGAGCCGGATGACGTTCACGTCAGCAGAATACGACCAGGCGGGGTTGCCGGAAGCAGAATCCGGATGGGCGGTGGACAATTCGGACGGGCGGCCGGCGCAGGAGGTTGAATGGCGGCGTGGGGATCAACAGGACGGCGGTGCGGAAGCGCTCGTCAGGGCCGCCGCGCCTCACGTCGGGCCGGGCGACCTGAGTGCGAGTTCCCTAGTGTCGTCTCTGAGCGAATGACAGCGCGTCGGATTCTGGCTGCCCAAGATGCCGTAGCCAGCGGTAATGGGCCTGGACGGCCTGCCACAACGTCGCGCGCGACGTGTATCGCACACCGTACGTCCCGCACACCGCGGCGACCAGAGGCGCCAGCTTCTGGTAGTGCACGTGGCTGACGCCGGGAAACAGATGGTGCTCAATCTGAAAATTGAGTCCTCCCACATACCATCCGAGCAGGCGGTTGGCACCAGCAAAGTTGACGGTGGAGGCAACCTGGTGTGCCGCCCAGGAAGGTCGCTGAGCGTCGTTCCCAGGCGGGTCAAAGCACTCAGGCACGCAGTGAGCCAGCTGAAACACGGAACTGAGTGTGAATCCCAGCACGCAGCAGCACGTGACGTAGAAGAGAAGGACTCGGTCAGCGGGTTGAAACAGCAAAGGCAGGAGCAGCGCCCACGTCACAAAAACGCTCTTGCCGATCAGAAGTCCGACGACTGCGCCTCTGGACCGCGGGATGTTCTGGGACCCGATCCGTCCGCTCAAGAACGCCGCGAAATCGTCGTACCAGTGCCACTTGAAGGGCAACAAGGCATACGCGAACCACAGGTACACGTGCTGATATCGATAGAGGGGTCGCCATTCCTGCTGAGGGCTCAGACGACCAAGGCCGCCGAGGTCAATATCCTCGTCCACACCTGACACATTCGGACTCGAGTGATGCAGGACGTTGTGTTTCCAGTGCCATATGTAGGAACTGCCGCCCAGGAGATCGAGTGAGGCGGCGGCGATTCTGTTCATCCAGCGGTGACGCGAGAGCGAGCGATGGCTTCCGTCGTGCTGAATATTGAAACCGATTCCGGCCATTGCGAGTCCGGCGGAAGCGGCTATCACCATGGTCGCTGCCGGCCCGGAGGCGGTAAACACGAAAGTCGCCCACGAAGCCGCCAGCCACGCGAGCAGGACTATCGATTTCCGCCAGACGCGTACGCCGCCTTTTTCGTCGGTGCCTTCTTGTTGAAAGTAGAGGGCGACCTGGCGTCGAACCTCGGTGTGAAACGCGTCGCCACTGACCCAGGCCGCGGCCTTCAGCTGGCTCATGCGACTGTCATCCGTACCATCGGGGTTCCTGGCTCATAATACTCGGTCGCCCCACAGCTTGTGCACGTCACCCGCCAGCCTCGCACCGAATGTTGTCCAGTCTTCGATGCATCATCGGATCGCTGGATGGCTAAAGGCGCGCCGCACTTCTTACACGCGAAGCCCATCCACGATTCGGCCTGCTTGTCTCTTGTCATTCTTTCGCTCACGCTGCCACTTCAGGCCGTCTGTCCAAGGCCGACGATTTGTTCGATGCTCCAGACGTGATCCGCCAAGCCCGCTTCGATCGCTGGCGTCACGAGGAGCGCTGTAGCGCGCGAGCGAAGTTCTGTTTCATGAGTATGCGGCCATCGTCGCGACTGACCCGATCCATGCTGAACATCCGAAGTATAGAGCCAGGTGCCTGTTGTTTTTCGTCTCCTCCCGTCCCGTGCTTGTATCTCGCGCTCTGGCCGGGACGTGACCATGTCGGGGTTCATGGTGCCGAACCTCCAGGCCGTTACCGACACGCACGTCATCCTCCCGAAGCTGTTTCGGAGACTCGTGGAGTTCTTGCGAGGCGGCGGATCAGTAACCGGGTTCAAGGCGTTCATGGAGAAGAAGGCGGAGCCGATAACCATCCTCCCCGGGGCACACTTCACGCATTTCGACACGGTCCTCGACGTGCAGGGGATCACCGTGAGAATGACGGAGCGTCCCGAGAACCTGGTGTTCAACTCGTAAGAAGGAGGCCGCGGCTGGCCAAGGTGCCCAGCCCGCCGAACCGCGGCCCCTCACCGGACGGGTCTACTAATGAAGAAGTGTCCGCCGACTCACCCGAAGGGAGAGTCGGGCAATTGACCCTGGCCGGGGGTGCGGCGGCGGCAGGGGGCGCGCGCGCAATTCAGGAAATCGCTCGAGAATCTGCACGATTTCGCGCTCGATTCGTTGGAGCCGGTCGCTCGCTTGCCGGACGGATAAAGGCATGGAACGCACACCGCTGGATCTGGCCATGGCGCCCTCCTGTTGCGTGGCAGCGAGGTCAGCGCTGCCCTACAACGTATGAACGCTGGCAAACGTAAAACCGCACGGGTGTAGTTCTTACTCGACTGGCAGCCGTACTCCCGTCTGCGTCCTTGAACGCTGTCACGAGGTTGGATACGCTGTTAAGTCACTCACACCAGCAGGGAACCCAACACACTTACCTGGACGGAGGGTAGATGGCCGTGAATATGGATCGAGCGGAATTGGTGAAGCTCGCGCGACTCGGCGCGGAAGCGCGCCTCGTGGCGCTCGAGCGCGAACGTGCGGAAATTCTGCGAACCTTCCCCGACCTGAAGAATGGCAGCGTCACGCGCGGCGCAGTGTCGTCCGGAACTCGCCGTCGCCCGCACATGTCGGCCGCGGCGCGCCGGGCGGTCTCCATCCGGATGAAGAAGTACTGGGCCAGCCGGCGGAAGGCCCAGACAAAGAACGCCTGACGGTCGGCACCTGCGAGGCGGGAGCTGTTCCCGCCTCTCTTGTCAGTCTTACGCGCTCTCGCCCGCCCGGGATTTCTCCGCCCTGCCCGCACCCAGTTCGACGGTCGCTGACGGACGGCGGATGCGCATTGGTGTGTCCGGTTCACCCCCGCGCGAGCTCAGCACCGCATGACCCGTGGATACGGTTCAGGTGTTCTCAGCCGTTCCTTTCCGGTACGGATGATGCTCAATAGGCCTCCGAGGGTGGCTCGTGCGCCACAACAAGGAGGCCTTTCGAAATGCTGAGGAAGTCAACTGTCCTGTTGTTTACTGTCGCGGTGCTCGCTGTGGCATCGGCATGCTCACAGACGGATAGCGGCATCACAGCGAGTGTGAAATCGAAGTTCGCTACTGATGACGTGGTCAAGGCGCGCCAGATCGATGTGACCACGCAGAATCACGTCGTTGCGCTCACAGGAACCGTGGACAGCGCCGCTACCAAGGCACGCGCCCTCGAGATCGCTCGGAACACCAAGGGCGTCGACTCGGTGATCGACAATCTGACGGTAGCCGAAGCGGCCGCGCCGACCTCCGGCACCGAAGTCCCACCGCCTGCTGCGGATGTGCCGCAGGACAAGGCGAAGGACACCGGTGACGTGATCTCGGATGCGACGATCACCGCAACGGTAAAGACCAAGCTTCTTGGCGACACGAAGACGCCCGGACTGAAGATTGACGTGGACACGTCGAACGGTGTTGTGACGCTGAGCGGTGATGTCGCGACGGCCGCCGAGCGCACGAATGCCGTGAAGCTCACTCGCGAAACGAACGGTGTGAAGCGCGTCATCGATAAGATCACGGTCGGGAAAAAGAGCTAGCCGGAAACATCTCTCACCGTACGCAAAAAAACAGGCGATGGCGCTCGTCGCCATCGCCTGTTCGGTCACCGCGCTCGACTCGCTACTTCTTCGACTTAGCTGTGTCCGCCTGCTTCGCCACGACCAGCGCCTTGAACTTGTCGTAGGTCGACTGCGGAACGATCTTCTTCGTCACCAGCTCGTTCTTCGCTTTGTACGGCCGGCCGTCGATGATCTTCTGCGAGTAGGCTGTGCCGACGCCAGGCAGCGCCTCGAGCTGCTCTTTTGTCGCGGTGTTCAGGTCCAGCAGTTCAGCCTTCGGCGCAGCCTGGGTGGTCTTGGGTGCTGCCGGCGGCTTCGTGCCCTGGGCCTTGGACTGCGCGGCCCCGACGGCTACGAACGACACGAGAATCAAAGCTAAGAGAGAAAAACGTTTCATATGACCCGCCTCCTTTCCTTGGCGGGAGTATAAGCCCTTCTCCCTTCGCACAAGGATGAGGTCGGCTCGGCGCTACTGACTCTTTTTCTGCTGATTCTGGCGCTCCGTCGTCGGCGGAACGATGCCCTTCAGCCGGAGATAGACGGCCATCGTTCCGTACATCTCGTTGCCATGCGTGTTGGTGCCCGCGAGGATCAGTCCTTTTGCCGCTTCGTTCTGGCCGACTTTGACGAGCTGCACCATGGACTCGTCAGTCAGTGCCGTGAGGAGCGGATCGCAATAGGCAGTCGAGGCCTTGAGCAGCGAGACCAGATCGGCCTTGGACCGCGGCGTCTCTTCCTTGTCGTCCTTGTGCGGACTCTCCTCGCCTTTGAGCGCAGCGCAGGATCCGAACTGGCTGAGCGCGACGTGCGCGATGAGCTGACCATACGGCCGGACTTCCGGGGTCGGCTTGAAGGCGTAGTCGGCCTCGGGCATCTTCTCAGCCGCCTCGGTAAGGTTCCGCTGCAGGTTCTGGTACCCGCGGATCATGTTGCCCGAGAGCGTGAACTTCTGCCCGGTCGGCGGGGTCTGGGCCGCCGCGGGGGCCGCGGCGAGCGCGAGCATCAGCGCCGTCGTCGTCACTATCGTCATGTTTCCTCCTGAATCGGAACACCGATGCCGCATGCTGACGACTCCCGCGCCTGGTCCGCAACGTCGATGCAGCCGGCGGCACTGAAGCCGCAGCGAACCGCATGTTCCCGGGGACCGGCGATCGCGACGGACGCGGTAAGCTACTCGAACGATGGCGGACACGTCACTGCTCGTGGGACGATCGCGAATGGCCGGGTGGCAGCCGGTCATCGCGTTCTGGGTGCTGCTCGCGCTGCTCTACGACGGCCAGATCTGGTGGCTGGCCCACATGCCCGGGGAACGGATCAACCTCCGCCAGGCCATCGCGTGGCAGTCGACGTATTACCTCGCGTGGATTCCCTTCACGATCCTGGTCTGGCGGATCACGTCCAATTGGCTTCCGGAGTCCTCGGGCGGGTGGTCGCGGCTGATTCTTGCGCACGTACCTCTGTTCATCGCGGTTGCTTTCTGCCACCTGTTCATCGTCGCCATTGTCGCGATGCGGTTCGCGGCGGAGCCTTCGTCGCTGTGGAACACGTTCATGATGCAGGTGCGTGGCCGCCTGCATCTCCAGCTGCTGATCTACACGGCCATCGCCGGAACCGGCGCGGCGTTGCGGCTGCACGAGCGATATCGCGAACGCGAGCTTGCCGCGGTGCGGCTCCAGGCCGAGCTGACCGCCGCGCGTCTCGAAGCGCTGCGGGGCCATCTGCAGCCGCATTTCCTCTTCAACAGCCTCCACAGCATCGCGTCGCTCGCGCGCACCGGCGATACGGCGGGCGTCGTCCGCCTGACGGCGGCATTGAGCGACCTGCTGCGACACGTCCTCGATACCGGCGATCGTCATCTGTCGCTCGCGGACGAAATACAGCTGGTCGAGCGCTATCTCGACATCCAGCGCGTGCGCTTCGCGGATCGATTGAACGTGACCGTGGATGTTGCCGCTGACGCCGCGAAAGCGCGCGTGCCTGGATTGATCGTCCAGCCGCTCGTGGAGAACGCGTTACGGCATGGACTCGGTCCGAGGGTCGCACCCGGCTCGCTGACGGTCAGAGCCGTCCGCGAGGATGGCTGCACGCGCATCGACGTCGAGGACACTGGTGTGGGGTTACCCGCCGGATGGTCCATCGAGTCCAGTGGCGGGACGGGCCTTCGCAACCTTTCCTCGCGGCTGTCGGCAGAGTTCGGCGATCGCGCGTCGATCGACGTTCAGCCACGGCACGATGGTGGCGTGCGCGCGACCGTGCGCCTGCCGTACGTCGCATCATGACCGGCTCGCCCTCCACGGCTACGTGGCGCGCCATCGTCGTGGACGATGAACCGCCGGCGAGGCGGGCCCTCCAGCAACTGCTTTCAGCAGAGCCCGATTTTGTCGTCGTTGCGGACTGCAGCCACGGCGCAGAAGCCATCGAGCGCGTGCGCGAGGAGCAGCCGGATGTGCTGTTCCTCGATGTCCAGATGCCCGAAGTGGACGGCTTCGAAGTCCTCCGACAGCTCGGGCCCGACACGGTGCCGGTCGTGATCTTCGTGACCGCCTACGATCGCTATGCGCTGCGCGCGTTCGAGGAGCACGCACTTGACTACCTGCTCAAACCGTTCTCGGACGAGCGTTTCGCGACCGTCCTGGATCGTGTTCGCGCACGCCTGCGCGAGCGCACGTTCGCATCGATGGCGGAGCGCTTGTCGGGCCTGCTTGCCGGACAGACGCCGTCCGAGCGCCGGCATCTGGTGGTCCGTGACGGCGGACGCACGGTCATCATTCCGCACGACGACATCGTCTGGGTGGAAGCCGAAGACTACTACGTGCGGATCCACACGCGCGATCGGCGGGTGCTCGTTCGCGAGTCGCTTCGGGCGCTGAGCGATACGCTCGACGCCTCGGCGTTCGTGCGCGTCCATCGATCCGCGATTGCAAACGTGAAGTGCATCCGCGAGATCGAACCGCTCGCGTCTGGCGATCAGCGGCTGCAGCTGAGCGATGGAACGACGCTTCGGGTCAGCCGGACCCACCGCGCCGAGGTCCTGCGGCGCGTGACCGGCGCAAAGATCTGAGAAAGAGCAGCCGTCAGCGACGACGCGCTGGTGGCGGGTTGAGCGGCGACGCGCCGGACGCCGTCGCCGGCGTACTCGCGTTCGTCACGAGCAGATCGCCCGGATGGATGTCGCCGCTCAGGAGCTCGGTCCAGTGGTCATCGGAGAGGCCCACGACCACCTTGACCGGCACGAATTGCCGGTCATCGTAGCGCCAGACATAGGCCGATCGTCCAATGGAGTCGACGCGCCTGCGTCCGGACTCGGTCGATTCGAGTATGGGGGGATCCTGCTTGATTGCCTCCAGGACTGCTGCTGACGGACGGAACGACAAGGCGTTGTTCGGAATGCGGGTGACGTCCTGACGTCTCGCACCCGCGAGCGTCACGATCGCCGTGCTGCCGGGTGCGAGGCGGCCATCCGTGTTGTCGACGTCCACAACCGCCAAGTAGCTCACGACCCCTGTGCCTTGTGTGGACGTGGGAGGTGTCGCCGTCAATGGGGACGTCGAGGCTGACGTTCCCCCTGCCGGGCCCGAACCTCCCGTCGATGCCGGTGTTGACGACGACGAGCCGCCGGTAGCCGTGGCGCTGGAGGCCTGCTCGACAACGGGCTGCAGCCGCACCTCGGCGACGGTTCCGGCGATTGGCTGCGGTCCGAGCGAATCGACAACGAACGAGACCCGTGATCCTGCGCGCACTTCACCGACGTCGCCTTCGCTGACTTCTGCCATCAGCTGCATCCTTCGCAAATCGGCGATCGTGAAGAGCGTCGGCGACTGAAACGACGCCGCGATCGTCTGTCCCACATCGACGTCGCGACTGACCACGACTCCGTCGATCGGCGATCGGATGATCGTGTGATCGAGGTTGACCTGTGCCTGACGAACGCTCGCCTGCGCAACTTTGATGTCCGCCTGTCTGGCCGCAAGGTCCGCTTCGGCTTGCTTGAGCGTGACCTGCGCGGCGTCGAGCTCCGCCTGCGTGATCAACTGATCCTTCGCGAGCACTTGCGCGCGCTGATACTTCACGCGCGCGTCGTCGGCCGCCACTCGCAGCCGCGTACTCTCGGCCTGCGCCTGCGCGAGGTTGCCCTGGGCTTCCTGCAGTTGCGCCACGTATGCAGACGGATCGAGCCGGGCGACGATCTGGCCGGTGCGCACAGTCGAGTTGAAATCCACGGCGAGGGACTGCACGGTGCCGGAAACTTGCGTGCCGACGTCGACGGTCTTTTTCGCCTCGAGCGTACCGGTAGCAATGACCTGCCGCGCGATCGGTCCGGCCGTGACGTGATCCTGTGCCACCTGGACGGCAGGATCGCGGTCGACGATTGCGGCGACGACGATCGTCACCGTCGCCAACAAACCAACGAGCAGCATCACCACGTAGCGGCGTCGCATGAGGGTCCCTCTCAATCAGATACGATTGAGCGCGCTTCGCGCTTACGTCATGGCAAGGCTGAGCTGCCTGACCGCAAGTAGGTGCAACAGCGTCAGGCTGGAGCCGCCGTTCAGCGGCCCAGGGAGAAAAAAACATGCGACGGGCGAGAAAGGAACGAGTTGGGGTCAGCGTGCTGTTGCTGCTGCTGACGGTGTCGGCTGTGGCCATGGCCCAGACCCCGACACCGCCGGCGGCGCCCCCACCGCCACCGCCTCCGCCGCACGAAGGCACGGCGGAGTTCTCGTTCGTCGGCACCGGCGGCAACACCGACACGACAGCGTTCGGCCTCTCGGGCGAATTCATCGCGCGCCCGGCACCGTGGGTGTTCACGACCAGGGCCGCCTTCGTCCAGAACAAGGCGGACGGCGAGCTCAAAGCGCGCTCGTTCCGGGCCGGCTTCCGCGCTGCGCGGACGATCACCGATCGCCTGTCCGCCTTCGCCGAGTACGGTTACCTGCGGGACACCTTCGCGGGCATCGAGGATCGCAATGCCATCGACGGCGTTCTTTCCTACATTCTCGTGAAACCGGATCCCCACACGCTGGCGATCGAGGGCGGGCTTGGGTACGCGAACGAGAAACGTCTGTTCGGCGACGACATCTCGACCGCTACCGCGTTTGTCGGAGCGGGCTACAAGCTGAAGCTGTCCGCGAACGCGGACCTGTCAGACGATGCGCGGTTCGTCTTCTCGCTGTCGGACAGCGACGACTGGCGTTTCAACAACATTCTGGCGGTCAACGCCAAGCTCGCGAGCATCCTGTCGCTCAAAGCCTCGAACATCGTCCGTTACGTGAACGCGCCGGTCATCGGTTTCGATTCGACCGACACGATCACCTCTATCGCCGTCGTCGCCAAATTCTAGCGAACATCCAAACGTTCTTTCTTCTATTGCGCCGAACTCGTCTGGCGCGCCGTGGTGCCGCTCGTCGACCGGATGAACTTCGCGATGTCGTTCTTGAGTGCTTTGTGCGCCGAGGGCCGGATGTAGATCATGTGCCCCGCCTCGTAGTAGCCGAACGAGACACGATCCGTGAAGGCCGAGTCGTAGCCGAGATGCCAGAAGTTGTGCTCGGCGCCACCCATCGGCGTCGCCATGTCGTAATAGCCGGCCGCCACGAACACCTTCAGGAACGGGTTCTTGGCCATCGTCTGACGGAGCGGCTCGGTCATGTCCATGTACCGGTTCTCGAACTGATCCCAGCTCCACGGCCGGACGTTACCGCTCGTCGGGTAGTGAAGATCCGTCTCCCACTTCAGGTCGTTCCGCACGTAATCCTCGAAGAGCGCGGTGTAGGCTCCCTGAAGCGCGGTGTTCGACGGATCGAACTCCTGCTGCTCGCCCGCGGCGTCCACGTCCACCGACGTGAAACGGCTGTCGAGCCGTCCGACCGTCAACCGTTTGTCGCGGAGGAGTTCCTTCCGGAACCGGCCCGGGTTCACGCGGAGGTTCGCGCGCTCGATGAAGTCGACCGAAAGGCCGGTGAATCGCGCCAGCTTCTGTGCAACCGCCCGGCGCTCGGCTGCGGGAGCCGAGTTGCCTTTGATCAGCGCGGATGCGTACTCGCCGAACGCAAAGGCGCGCGCTTCCTCGACGACCTTCTTCAGGTCCTGCCCTTGCAGATCCGGCGGCAGCTTCTTGTGGTACCACGCGGTGGCCGCGTACGTCTCGATGAAGGCGGCGAGCGGCAGATCGTTCTGCGGGCCTTCGATGATGTTCTGATAAGTCAGCAACGAGGAAACGAGGACGATGCCGTTCAGCTCGATGCCGTGGCGGGTTTGAATCTCCTGGCCGAGACCGGCCGAGCGGATCGTGCCGTAGCTTTCACCGATCAGGTACTTGGGCGACGGCCAGCGGTTGTACGAGCGCAGGTATTCGTTGATGAACTCGCCGAACGCGCGCAGATCGCCGGTCACGCCGTGGAACTGCGTGGAGCTCACCCCCGCGACCGTACGGCTGAAGCCAGTCGAGATCGCATCGACGAACACGAGATCGGTCGTGTCGATGAGCGAGTTCTCGTTGTCGACCAGCTTGTATGGTGGCGCCGGCTGAAAACCCTCGGCCGCCATCTGCACATGAAGGGGCGCGAACGATCCCATGTGCAGCCAGATCGTCGCGGCGCCGGGTCCACCGTTGTAGAGGAACGAGACGGGCCGCGTCTTCGCGTCTTCGCCGTCCTTCGTGTAGGCGACGAAGAACATCCGCGCCGCAACCTTTCCGTCATCGAGGCGGATCGGCAGCGTGCCGGCGGTGGCGGTGTATTTGATGTCGCGGCCGTCCAGCCGGACGCTGTGAGATGTCTGCGAAATCTTCTCTTCGGCCGGACCCGCGTATTCCTCGCGTCCCTGCGGCGCGCCGCCTGATTCAGGCTGTCCCGGCGGACGCTGGGCCGGCTGCGCGGTAGGCTGCGCTGGAGCCTGCTGAGCGGGACGTTGTTGTGCCTGCAACGGCGCGAGTGACACGGCCACGGCCACGACGATCGCGAGGTAGGTGAATCGCTTGATCATGAAAGACGGGCTCCTGCAGTGGAAAGCACGATGATACACCGCCCGTCACGGCAGGATCAGATGCGAGTCCCCGAACTCGTGCCACAGGTAGCCATGGTCAACTGCCTTGCGATATGCAGCGTCGAGCAGCAAGGATTTTGACTCCGGGCCTCTCCGGGTGACAGCCTGCAGCATTGCCAGGTGGGTGGCCTTTGGCTCGTGCAGTCCGGTGATCAGCCCGTTCACGGCGCGCACGTCATCGTCGGGACCGATAATCAGACTGGTCCACCCTCTACCGGGATGCGTCACGCCGCGCTCGTCGGTGACCGTCTCCAGCGCGCGCACCACTGTCGTCCCCACGGCAATCACGCGGTGGCCCTCGTCGTGCGCGCGATTGATCAGGTCCGCGGTCTCGAGCGGGACCAGGAAGCGCTCCTCGTACGGCGGCTCGTGTTGCTCCAGGCTGGAGACGCCCGCATGCAGCACGATGTGCGCAAACGTGACGCCGGATGCCCGCAGTGACGCAACCAGCGCGGGCGTGAATGGACGTCCTGCCGACGGCATCTCGGCGCTGCCATCTTCTGTCGCGAAGACTGTTCGATACGCTTCGATCGGCCACGAGTGCGGCACATGCGCATAGCGAATCGGCGTCCCGTAGCGTTCGAGGTACCGATGAAGAGGCTGTGGGAGCTCCAGCGTGGCAGCCCAGAGGCGTGACGCGGCGCCGGTATGCCCTTGGAACGGATACGGTGCAAGCAGTCGCGCCACGCCACCCATCGGCAGCTCGATCGTTTCGCCGGCAAGCGGAACCATGAACGGGAAGGACGATTCCCCTTCCAGTCTGCGCACTTCGACAACGTGGAGATGTCCGGGCAGTTCAGTCGAGTAATGCAGCTCGACTCGCGCGCCGTCGGATCGTACGGCTGGCAGAGACGCGCTGAGCGTTCCACTCGCGTTCACGACGAGCAAATCGCCAGCGCGCAGCAGACGCGGCAAGTCACGGAACCGGCAATGCTCGATTCTGCCGTCGAGGTGCGAGACCAGGAGACGGACGGCGTCGCGGGAGAGCCCGCGCGCTTCAGGCGGCTCGGTCGCCTGGAGCGCCGCAGGCAACTCGAACGTCAGACCCGCAGCGCCCATGGCTCCCCTTCTTCCTGTGCGCGCAGGCGCTTGCCGGTTTCGGCGCCAGGATCCCGATCGAACAGCCATTCCCAGAACGGCGCCGTCACCTCGGGGAGCGGGCGATCGGAGATGTCCTCCCCTGGAAATGCCTCCTGATGCATGCGCGTTCGCAGGTCACCTGGATCGACGGTCACGACGCCGATGTGCAGGTCCGCCAGCTCCGCTGCAAGGGTCTTTCCCGCGAGATCGAGTGCCGCTTTCGATGCGCCGTAGACACCCCATCCCGGATAGCCCCCGATCGCCGCGTCGCTGGACACGTTGACCACCAGCCCGCCGCGGATAGACAGCAGCGGCAGCGCGTATCGGACCAGCGCGATCGGCGCGATCGCATTCACACGGAAGATCCGCTCGAGCCGGCCGGGGTCCGCTTCGACAAGCGGCGACAGCCCTCCGAGCTCTGATGCGTTGTTGACGATGACGTCGAGGCCGCCGAGCGACGCCGCGGCGTCCACGAGCCCACGCCGGACCGCATCGTCGGCGATATCTCCAGCGCGGGTTTCGACTCTCACGCCCGAGGCCCGAAGCTCCCACGCAATCGCGTCGAGCCCCTCACGATGCCGGGCGCCGAGCGCCAGATCGAATCCCCGGCTCGCCAGCACACGCGCGACAACCCGGCCGAGGCCTCGGCTCGCACCGGTCACAAGCGCTACGCGTTCCATATGCCCTCCTGACTTTGTTTCGTTCATTCGGGCAGTATCTGACGCAGAAGCGTGTGACCGCCTCGTGCGAACGGACACCCGGAGCCTGTCCGATCGGACAGGGGGAGCTAACGAGGTTCTAAGGTTCTCGGTTCTAAGGTTCTCGGTTCTCAGTTCTCGGTTCGCAGTTCTCGGTCAAAAAACGGTCAACGTGCAGGGTTGAGGGTGCAGCGTGCGCGCGTGCACGCTGCACGTTGACCGTGTGCTAACTGAGAATCCTGGAACCTACTCGATCGGCAGAAGCCCGCGGCGGCCGGCGAGCGCGACCGCCTGTGCGCGGTTGTCCGCGCCGAGCTTGTTGAAGATCGCGGTGACGTGAAACTTGACCGTGCGCTCGGTGATCTCGAGCGATGCGGCAATCTGTCGATTCGACTGGCCTGCCGCAACCAGCCGAAGGACCGCCAGCTCTCGCGGGGTGAGGAGGCCGGCCGTTTTCCGCGAATCACTCGACTGCCGCGCGAACTTGGCGCCAATCGTCGGCGATAAGTACGACTCGCCTGCGTGGACCAGGCGAATCGCACGGATCAGTTCCGATGCGGGCGAGCCCTTGACGACGTAGCCCTTCGCCCCCGCGCGCATCGCGCCGAAGACGTACTCGTCCACGTCGTAGGCGGTGAACACGATCACGCGCGCAGAGGGTACCGACGCAAGGACCCGCTCGACGCTCGAAATGCCTTCTTCGCCAGGCAGGTTCAGATCGAGCAGCACGACGTCGGGCTGGTCACGCTCGATCAGCCGGGCGGCATCGGCCGTCGAGCCGGCCGAACCGATCACGCGCACATCGGCTTCACTGTTGATCACGGCCGACAGGCCGTCGTGCACGACCGGGTGGTCGTCAACGATGAGGACGCGGATCATGACGGCTTGACGTCGAGCGGAACGTGGGCGCTGACCTCGGTGCCCTTGCCTGCACTCGATCGAATAGCGAGGGTACCGCCGGCAAGCGCCGCCCGTTCCCGCATGCCCGCAAGGCCGAAGCCGCTCGACGGGGCCTTTGCGTCGAATCCGCGTCCGTCATCGCTGATCGTGAGCCGCACGTCGCTCGCGTCGCACACGAGGATCAGCTCGACCTCCATGGCCTGCGCATGCCGCCGGACGTTCATCAGCGCTTCGGATGCAATGCGGAACAGCTCTTCCTCGACTGCCGGGGGCAGCGGCACATCGTCGGCCGCGCGCACCCGGACCCGAACACCGGTATCGGCCGTCATCTCGCGTGCGAGTGCGGCGAGGGCAGCCGCCAGCGGACGGCCGGCAAGTGGCGAACCGCGAAGCGCGCGCAAGGAGCGCCGCGCTTCGTCAAGGCTCGAGCGTGCGACCGAGAGCGCCTGCTCGAGCTGCGTGTGGGCGCCAGCGTCGTGGACCGCGCCGAGCGAGGCCTCGATGTGAAGGCCGATGGCGGTCAAGCCCTGCGTGAGCGTGTCGTGGAGGTCGCGCGCGAACCGCGCGCGCTCCTCGGCTCGCGCCAGCCGAACGCTCTCCTGCGCCAGCCTGGCGCGCTCGATCGCGACGCCCATCTGGGAAGCAATCGTCTGGAGCAGATCGAGCTCGCGCCGCGTCAGACGCCGCCACCGCGGTGTCGCGACGTTCATGATCCCGAGCCGGCGGGCGCCGAAGTTGAGCGGGATGCTGGCGTGGTAACGCAGCCCGCGCGTTGCGGGCCTGTCCCCCACGAGCGCCGCGCGCAGGCGGCTGCACTCGATCACGTCGATGTTCTCCGCCGTCAGTTGGCCGGATCGATAGGCGTCGATGCACCAGCAGGTCCGGCCCGTCATCCGGACCGGATCGCTGAGAAACGGCGGGAGGTCGCGCGCCGCCGCGCTGTAGAAGCGGCCGCTGGTCGGATCGATCAGCCACACCCAGCCAGTCTTCAATCCGAGCAGATCCGCGACACGCGCGAGCGATTCGCGAATGGCCTGCTCGACCTCCGTCGACCCATTCAGCGTCTCGGCGATCTCTTTCAGAATGCGAAGGTCGCCTGTCCGCTCGCGCGGCTGCCTCGCGCCGGATTGTTTCCTCTTCACTGAGACGATTGTAGGTGAGAGAGCGGCTGGGCATCGCCGCTGGAGGGGTCGGCGGTTGGCTCGGCGTCCGGGTCTCGGGCCTCGGGGTCGGTTGGAGACCCGCGAACCCGAGAACCGAGAACTGTGAACCGAGAGCGGGGACCCTCTAGTACTTGGGCTGCGTCGGATCGATCCGATCGATCCAGGCGAGGATTCCACCGGCCAGATTCTGGGCGTTATTGACGCCGCGTTCGCGCAGCAGCCGCACGGCCTTCGCGCTTCGCCCACCCATCTTGCAGTGGACGACGATGTCACGAGAGCCCGCTGCGGCCTGCACCTCGGCCACGCGCGCCGTCAGCTCGCCGAGCGGAATGAGCGTGGAGCCCGGAATCCGGCAGATCTGGTACTCGTTGGGTTCTCGCACGTCCAGGATGAACACGTCGTCTTTCTCGTCGACACGGCGCTTCAGCTCCTCGACCGTCGTTTCCCATCCGGCCGGCAATCCGCTCTGCGACGCAGTGGTCGCCGCCGGCGGCGCGAGGCCGCAGAACTGGTCGTAGTCGATGAGCTCCTTGACGGTCGGGTGATCGCCGCAGACCGGGCACTCGGGATCGCGGCGCAGCTTCAACTCGCGGAAGCGCATTTTCCAGGCGTCGTAGAGCAGCAGCCGTCCGGCCAGCGTGGTTTCGGAGCCGAGGATCAGCTTGATCGTTTCGGTTGCCTGAATCGTCCCGATCACGCCCGGAAGCACACCGAGCACGCCCCCTTCCGCGCAGCTCGGTACCAGACCGGGCGGCGGCGGCTCTGGATAGAGGCAGCGGTAGCACGGTCCGCCTTTCATCGCGAACACCGACGCCTGGCCTTCGAAACGGAAGATGCTGCCGTAGGCGTTCGGTTTGCCGGTGAGGACGCACGCGTCGTTCACGAGGTAACGCGTCTGGAAGTTGTCGGTGCCGTCGACGATGACGTCGTAGTCCTTGAACAACTGCAGCGCGTTGGCAGACGTCAGCGCAGCTTCGTAGGTCTCGATGTTGACCCCCGGATTGAGCGCGGTCAGGTGCTCGCGCGCCGAAACCAGCTTCGATCGGCCGACATCGGGCGTCCCGTGGAGGATCTGACGCTGCAGGTTGCTGACGTCCACCGCGTCGAAGTCCACCAGTCCGATCGTCCCGACACCGGCGGCCGCGAGGTACAACGCGGCCGGCGATCCCAACCCGCCCGCGCCGATGAGGAGCGCACGGCCGGCTTTCAGCTTGCGCTGACCCTCCAGGCCGACCTCGGGCAGGATCAGATGCCGGCTGTAGCGCTTGAACTCGTCGGGTGTCAGATCCACGTCCGCCCTCTCCGCCGTCGCCGACCCGGGCGCGCCGCCCGCGACCGAGGGGACGATGCTGATGACGTCGCCAGGGTTGAGTCGTGTGGCATCGCGCTGAAGATACCGGATGTCGTCGTCGTTGACGTAGACGTTCACGAAGTGCCGCAGCTTGCCGTCGTCTCCGTAAAGATGATGCCGCAGCTCTTCGTACTGACTCGTCAAAGACGATAAAACCGCGCCGACCGTATCTCCGTCCGCTTCGACCGCGTCACGCTGCTGTGTGTACGGGCGGAGCGGGGTCGGGATCATCACGCGATGTCCCATGTGAGGCCTCCTTCTTCGAACTGTGAGCGGTCGTCGCGGAGCCGCCACGAGGTGATGTCGCCGGGCTCGCCGTTGATGACCGACACGATGACGTAGAGAAAATTCGGCCAGGCCTGCTCCAGATCGTGTTGTGAGGGCCGGGCCGGATGATTCGGATGTGAATGATAGAAGCCCGCGAGCGTGCCACCGGCTGACGAGGCCGACGCTTCGGCGAAGCGGTAGTCGGCCGGGCCGACCCGGAAACGCCGCGACGCGCCGGCGCCGGTGCTGTTCGGCAATTCAACCGCCTTGACGATCGTTCCGTCGACCGCGATGAGCGCGCCGCAGCACTCATCAGGAAACGCCGCCGCGCCATGACGGTTGATTGACTCGAGCGCCACCCGCGTGCCGGTCGAAGGCAATGTGACCTTCCCGACCTCGATGCTCATCCACGTCCCCCGTCCCAGAATCGCTCGGTCAGATACCTGGAGCCGCTATCCGGAAATACCGTCACGATGACGCCCTCGTCCAGCCTGGCCGCGACGTCGAGACAAGCCGCCAGCGCGGCGCCACTCGAAACGCCGACGAGCATCCCCTCCTCGGCCGCCAGTCGCCGCGTCAGCTCGTACGCGCGCTCTGTTGACATCCGCAGATCCTCGTCGGCCAGCGACGAGTCGTAGATGCCGGGCCGAATCGCGGTTTCCATGTGTTTGAGGCCCTCGATGCCGTGCAGCGGAGACTCCGGTTGTACGGAGAACAACCGCACCGAGGGCCGGTGCCGGCGAAGTCTGCGCGCGACGCCGACGAACGTGCCGCTCGTGCCGAGACCGGCGACGAAATGCGTCAGTCGATCGCCAATCTGATCGAGGATCTCGACCGCTGTCGTATTGTAGTGCGCGCGCCAGTTGGCGTCGTTGTTGTACTGGTCGGCGTAGAAGTAACGGCCAGGCTCGATCTCGTTCAGCCGGCGGGCCTCGCGGATCGCGCCATCCGTTCCCTCGAGCGCGCTCGTCAACACGATCTCGGCGCCGTAGGCCCGCAGCGTCCGCTGACGCTCGACCGTCACGTTCTCCGGCATGCAGAGTTTCAACCGGTAGCCGCGCGCGGCCGCGATCATCGCGTAGGCAATCCCGGTGTTGCCGGACGTCGCGTCGAGGATGATGCGCCCGCCGCTCAGCCGCCCCGTCCGCTCCGCGTCGGCCAGAATCGCTGCGGCGGCGCGATCCTTGACCGACCCGCCTGGATTCTGAAACTCCGCCTTTGCGTAGATCTCGACACGGGGATTGTCGGGGACCAATCGATTCAGACGGAGGAGCGGCGTCTCTCCGATGAGATCGAGAACTGACGTCGGCCGGTGAGCGATAGTGGTCATGGTTGTTTCGAACGTCGCGAGACGCCCGATCTGCTCGAACGTCACCAAAAACTACAAAAGCCCGGAAGGCCGTCTGGCCTGCCGGGCTCTGGTTCCTTGTTTAGTGCCGCCGATGGGTTACATCAGCAGCGTCTGCGCAACAAGACCTCGGCCGCGACGGCCCTTCTGGACCATCGCGCAACAACAGACGCAGGTCATCGTCACGCGGTTCACTATCTGAAGCGTACCGGCCGCCCATGCCGCTGTCAAGTGGAGGCCGTGGCGGCAGGCCTCAACCAGCCTGGTTCGTCCGGCTCGAGGGCAGCGCCGCCCGACTGCTCAATCCATCGTGATCCGCGGCTCGTCGAACCCTCCAGGCCGTCGAGCCATCAACGCCATCGTGACCACTGCAGCCAGCTCGGGTGGATCGACCGGCTTGGCGATGTGGTTGTCGAAGCCTTCCCGAAGCGCACGCGCTCGATCGTCGGCGCGGGCATAGGCGGTGACGGCGACGGCGGGAATCCGGGCAGTGCGATCGGACCGCCCCCGCACCTTGCGAATCAGCGCGTAGCCGTCCTCACCCGGCATCTCGATGTCGCTCAACAACACGTCGGGCGCCTTCCGGTCGAGCTCGATGATCGCCTCACGGGCGGACGCGACGGAACGGCCCCGCGCGCCCATTCCGACGAGCATGCGAACGAGGAGCTCCCCGGCGTCGCGATCATCGTCCACGATGAGCACATCGACGTCCCGCAGTATGTCCATCACGCCGGAGGCCGTGAGGCTGGACGCATCACGGATGCGCGCGGCGTCCGGGGAGTCCAGAATGGCGGTGTGGAGGGGGAGATAGACGGTGAACGTGGCTCCCTGCCCTTCGCCGGGACTTGCGGCGGACACCGATCCCCCGTGCGCGTCGACGAGATGACGCACCAGCGACAGACCCAGTCCTAGGCCGTGATACTCGCGGGTCGAGGAGCTGTCAGCCTGCGCGAACCGGTCGAAGATCCGCGTCAGCATATGCGGCGCGATGCCGATGCCGGTGTCGCGGACAGTGAGCTCGGCCTGCGAGCCCACGCGCAGGAGCGTGACCTGGACGCGGCCGCCGCGCGGCGTGAACTTGATCGCGTTCGACAGGAGGTTCCATGCGATCTGCTGCAGCCGCGGCGGATCGCCGGTGACGACCGCGGCTTCCGGATCGATATCGATCTGAAGCCGAAGTTCCTTGGCATGCGCCGCCGGGCGCACGGCATCCAGCGCGGCATCGAGCACGGGGCCGAGTTCGACGGGTTGCACGTCGAGCCGCAGCTTTCCCGAGATGATCCGGGACACGTCGAGCAGGTCCTCGACGAGATGCGTCTGGGCGCGCGCGTTGCGGAGGATGGTCTCGACGGCGCGCGACGTGTCCCCGGATGACAGCCGGCCGCTGCCGAGCAGCGAGGCCCAGCCGATGATCGCGTTCAGCGGCGTCCTGAGCTCATGCGACAACGTCGCCAGAAATTCGTCCTTGATCCGGTTGGCGGTATCCGACTCGCTGCGAGCGATCTGCTCGCGCCGGAGCAGTTCTTCAGCGAGCTCGGCGGCACGCTTTCGGGCGGTCACGTCGCGGTAAAAGACACCGATGCCGTCTTCGACGGGGTAGATGTCGTTCTCGAACCAGGTGTCGAGCGGCGCGTAATAGCTGTCGACGCTCACCGGCAGCCGTTCGCGCATGACCCGCTCGGCGGCCTGAAAGAACCGTCCGGTCGTGATGTCGGGGAACAGCTCGAGGAGGCTGTGCCCGACCATGGATTCGGCGGGAAGCCGCGCGAACTGCGCCGCGCGCGGGTTGACGTACATGTAGTGCCACTCGCGATCGAACGCCATGAACGCGTCGCCCGTACTTTCGAGGAAGCGCGCGAGCTGCCGCCGCGCCGCCTCGGCGCGGCGGCGCGCGTCGCGAAAGCCGGCGGACATGAACGCGAGGATGGTCCCGACGAGAATGAACGACGTCAGGTCGATGACGTCGGTGGGATCGAGTCGGAAGTTCGTGCCGCCCGTCGTCCACAGATAGCCCGAGGCCAGCGCGCAAAGCGCGACGCACAGAAGCGCCGGTCGCCGTCCCCACCACCAGCCGCTCGCGAGGATGGCCGGAAAGAACAGCATGAACGGTGCCGGGTGCCCGACGAGACTGAGGAAGCCGCGAAGCGCAATGATCCCGGCCGTCGTGAGCACGACGATCGTGTAGCGCAGGACGTTGCGCCCGCCGAGGAGCCTTCGAGCGGCCATCTGCCGGAACCGTTGAAATGTTAACGACGACGATACTGGTGACCGTCGTAAGATACCGCCGTTCGCACACCCTGGTCGACTGCGGCCAGCGGGCACGGCGGGGCTACCTCCCCAAAGGAATCAGATGGACACGCTGAATCGACGGGACTTCCTCGAGCTCGGCGGCGCGTTGATCGCCGCCTGCGCTGTCGACGCGCCAATCGCCGCGTCTGAAGAACAGGCGGCTGCCGGCGCCTTCGCCGCGGCGCCAATCGAGACAGTGCGGATCGGCTACGTCGGCATCGGTGGCCAGGGCTCGGGGCACGTGGAGAATCTGCTCAAGATTCCGGGTTGCCGGATCACCGCGGTCTGCGACATCCGCCCTGAACGCACGGACTGGGCCACGAAAGCCGTCACCGCGGCAGGGCAACCCGCGCCGAAGGTCTACACGCGCGGTCCGCACGACTTCGAGCGCCTCTGCGAGACCGAAGATCTCGATCTGGTCTACAACGCGACGCCGTGGGAATGGCACGTGCCGATCATGCTGGCCGCGATGAAGAACGGCAAACATACCGCGACCGAAGTGCCGGCCGCGATGACGATCGAAGATTGCTGGGCCATGGTGGAGGCCGCCGAGAAGCTGAAAAAGCACTGCGTGCTGATGGAGAACTGCAACTACGACCGCATGGAGATGATGGTCTTCAACATGGTGCGGCAGGGACTCTTCGGTGAGATTCTCCACGCCGAAGGGGGCTACCTCCACGATCTGCGGTCGATCAAGTTCGCCGATGAAGGCGAGGGACTCTGGCGTCGGGCGTGGGCGACGAAGGTGAACGCGAACCTCTATCCCACGCACGGTCTCGGCCCGATCGCCAACTGCCTGGACATCAACCGCGGCGACCGATTCGATTACCTCGTCTCGATGAGCGGTCCGTCGCGCGGCCTGCAGGCATGGGCCGCAGAACACGTCGCGGCCGACTCCCCCAAACGTCAGGAGCGATACGTCCTCGGCGACGTGAACGTGAGCCTGATCAAGACGGCGCTCGGCAAGACGATCGTGGTCGAACACTGCACGAATCTCCCGAGACCGTACAGCCGGATTCACCTGGTGCAGGGCACGAAGGGGCTCTTCCAGGGTTATCCGAACCGCGTCTATATCGAAGGCCGCGGCCGGGAGGATCAGTGGCAGCAGGCAGCCGACGTCCTCGCCGAGTTCGAGCACCCGCTCTGGAAAGAGATGGCCGCCGCCGCATCCGGCGCCGGTCACGGCGGAATGGACTTCATCGAGGACTACCGGCTGATCAAGTGCCTGCGCGAAGGCAAACCCACCGACATGAACGTGTACGACGCCGCCGCGCTCAGCGCGGTCGTGCACCTGAGCGCACAGTCCGTCGCGAAACGGAGCACCGCGATGGAATTCCCCGACTTCACGAAAGGCCGCTGGCAGACGACGCCGCCCCTCGGCATCGTTCATATGTAGGTCGCGAGGCAGCGTGAACGGGCAACTGATCGCCCAGAGGCTCGTCGAGCGCGGGCTCGACGCGTCGAGCGTCGAGGACACGGCCACGCTGTACAACCAGGCGATCGGCGCGTTCGGACGATTGAATGCGGACCCGCCACGGCACGCGTGGTGGGTGCCGGGACGGCTCGAAGTCTTCGGCAAGCACACCGACTACGCGGGCGGCCGCACGCTCGTGGCGGCGGTGCCGCGAGGCTTCGCGTTCGTGGCCTCCTCGCGCGGCGACGACATCGTCCGTGTCGCCGACGGCCGCGACGCGCAGGACGTGTGCTTGGACTCGTCGGGAACGAGAAAGACTTTCACGGGCTGGCGTCACTACGCGGAGGTCGTCGTCGCTCGCCTGGCGCGAAACTTTCCCGGAGCTCACCTCGGCGCCGACGTGATCTTCATGAGCAACCTGCCGCGCGCTTCCGGCATGAGCAGCTCGAGCGCGCTCGTCGTCGGACTCGCCATCGCGCTCGTGCGTCTCGCCGGCATCGCGGCTCGCGACGAATGGCGAGCGAACATCCGGAATGCGATCGAGGCCGCCGGCTACTTCGCGTGCATCGAAAACGGCATGACGTTCGGTGGTCTGGAGGGTGACGCCGGCGTCGGGACTCACGGCGGAAGCGAGGATCACGTTGCGATGATCTGTGGCGTCCCCGGCGCGCTTTCCGCTTATTCCTTCGTCCCGATCCGCCACCTCTGTGACGTTACGTTGCCGGCGGACTGGCGCTTCGTGATCGCCTCGAGCGGCGTGCGCGCCGAAAAAACTGGCTCGTCACAAGACGCCTACAACCGGCTCTCCGATGGCAGCGCGGCGTTGCTGCGGCTCTGGAACGCGGCGGAAACGACGGCACCGTCATTGGCCGCGGCGACCGGCTCGTCACCTGACGCGGTGGCGCGCCTGCGCCGGATCGTCAGGAACACGGGCGTGCCCGGATGGTCGCCCGATGCGCTCGAGCGCCGGCTCGACCATTTTCTGCGTGAAGACGCTCGTGTCGCCGCAGCGGTTGAAGCCATGTCCAGAGCCGATCGCGCTGCGTTCGGTCGCCTGGCGACGGCGTCACAGTTGGATGCCGAAGCGCTCCTCGGTAATCAGATCGCCGACACCGTCGCGCTCGCCCGGACGGCCCCTGATCATGGCGCGTTCGCTGCGTGCAGCTTCGGCGCCGGTTTCGGCGGCAGCGTGTGGGCTCTAACCGACCGGGCACAGGCCGACGCGCTCGCTGCCAGTTGGCACGCAGCTACCTTCATCGCCACGCCGAGCCCCGCAGCGACCGAGGTCGTGTGACACAATTCCGCGGCGTGATTCGCAAAGCCTTCCGCATGTCGGTCCATGCCGGACGCGAAGCCGAGTACGAGCGCCGGCATCGGCCCATCTGGCGTGAGCTCGAGGACGTGCTCATCGCACACGGCGTGCACTCGTATTCGATCTTCCTCGACGCGTCGACCCACGATCTCTTCGGCTACGCGGAAATCGACAGCGAGGAACGCTGGGCGGCAATCGCTGGCACGGATGTCTGCCGGCGGTGGTGGGCGTTCATGAAGGAGATCATGCCGGTCAACCCGGACAACAGTCCGATCTCGCGCGAGCTGCGCGAGGTCTTTCACCTCACGTCGCCCGCGCAGACCAGCTGACGCGTCAAGCTAGGCCAGCTCGATGGAAATGCGGCTGACCGACGCGGCTGGGATACGGCACGTCAGTACACCGCTTCGCGCCGGACCGGCCGCCTCCTCACGGGTCCGAACGGCATCCGGCTGATCGAATGTGTTGTGTGCGTGGATGTCGGTCGACGCCAGCGTCGTGATGCGTGCGCTCGACGGCGTGGCGCCGCGGACGGCAATCTCGGTCTCTCTCGCGTCGCTCACGTGCGGGTTCACGACAGTCAGCGTCAGCGTCCGGTTCTTCAGAGACGCGGACCCGGCGAGTCCCCATAGAGATCCCTTCGACCCGACGCGCTCGTATCCGACTGACGGCGCCGAGATGAGCGTGCGCACCGACTGCCCCCCGACGTGCGCCGCGTAGGTCTCGAAGACGTGGAACGTGGGGGTGACGACGAAGCGGTCACCGTCGGCGAGGAACAGCGAGTGCAGGCAGTTGACGAGCTGCGCGACATTCGCCATCACCACCTTGTCAGCGTGACGGTGGAACGTGTCGAGCGTCAGCGCCGCGAGCAGCGCGTCGCGCATCGTCGACTGCTGGCCGAAGAGATGCGCGGGATTCATCTCCGTACCTGACTTGTGCCAGGCGCCCCACTCATCCACCACCAGCTTCACCCGATGCCGGCGATCGATCTCGCTCATGGCCGCCCAGTGCGCGGTGATGAGGCCGTCCATCTTGTCGCCCTCGTTCAGCAGCTCGTACCACTCGTCGTTCGTGAAGCGGATCGCGTCACCCTTGCCCTGAAACCAGTCGGTGGTCGCACCGCGGCTGACGTTCCAGGAGTAGTGGTGCAGCGCCCAGCCCCACAGGCCGCCGAGCGCGCCGTCGCCTTTCTCGGTCAGCTTGCTGAAGAACCGTCGCGTCCACCCGATGTCGCCGCTGTTCGGGCCTGAGCCGATGAACGCCAGGTTGACGCCGTACCGCGGTACCCAGGCGGTGTAGCGCCGGAACTCGGTGGCGTATTCCTCGGGCGTGAAGTTGCCGCCGCAGCCCCAGGATTCGTTGCCGACGCCCCAATAGCGCACGCCGAACGGATCGCGATCGCCGAGCGCCGCCCGCGCGTCGGCGAGCGTCGTGCTGCCCGCGGGACTGTTGCAGTATTCAATCCACTGATAGAAGTCACGCGGCGGGAGGCTCCGCAGGTTCGCGGCAAGGTACGGATCGCCACCGGACAGCCGGCAGAAACGCACGAACTCGTTCGTGCCGAATTGATTGGGATCGTACTTGCCGCGGCCATCCGGCAACGACGCCATGTCGTTGGCCCAGAAATTCGTGCGCCGCGGCCGTGACGCGCGCGGGCCGATGCCGTCGCGCCAGTCGTAGCTGTCAGCAAAGCATCCGCCGGGCCATCGAATCGAGCCCGCAGGCAGCCGCCGCATGTGGTCGACGAGCGCCTTGCGAATCCCGTTCGTGTTCGGAATCGGCGATCCCTCGCCCACCCAGACGCCGTCATAGACGACACCACCGAGGTGTTCGACGAAGTGACCGTAGAGATTCGCCGCCACCGGCCCGATCGGCTCATCGATCAGAACTTCCACGCGCGCGTCCGCCGCGCGCGCCGTCCTCGGCGCGAGCGCGACGACTGCGCCCGCGAGGGCAAGCTGCAGGAAATCGCGGCGGCTGGGGGTGATCATGTCAGTCGGTAGTCGACGGTCGGGAGTCGGCAGTCACAGTCGACAGACGGTCGGGAGTCGGCAGTCAGTCGACAGACGGTCGACAGACGGTCGACAGTCGACAGTCTGACCCACACTGAGCGCCTGCGTGATGCCGGTATCTTACCCGCGGATCGCGCGGGCGGACGGGTTGCTATTCGCGGCGGAGGGCGGCGACCGGATCGAGGTGCGCGGCCCGGAGGGCGGGCCAGAGACAGGCCGCCATGGCGACGAGCGTGAGCACGCCGGCAACCGCCACCAGGACCGTCGGATCGCTCTGGCTGGTGCGCGTGCCCACGAACAGCCTGACCCAGACGAACATGCCGACCAGACCAAACCCGAGCCCGAGCGTCAGTTGCCACAGGGCGCGTCTCACGACGAGCCACGCAATCTGACCCGGACGCGCCCCGAGTGCGAGGCGCAACCCCATCTCGTGTGTGCGCGCGGTAACGGCATGCGCCGTTACCGCGTACAGACCGACCGCTGACAGGAGGAGCGCGATGCCGGCGATGGTCGTGATGAGCCCCGCGGACACGCGCGAGTTCCATCGCGAGTCGTAGATCGCCCGATCGAGGGTCATCACGCGATAGATCGGCAGATCCGGGTCGAGGGCGCGCACTTCCTCGCGCACGAGCGGCGGCAGGGCGGCGGGGTCCGACGTGGCCCGGACGATGACCGCAGTCGTCGGTTGAGGTGACGGCCCCGCCGGCAAGTAGACCAGCGGATCGGTATCGAGGAGCGCGCGCTGCCGGACGTTCGGAGAAACACCGACAACGGTCAACCAGCGGGCCGGCTGTGCCGAGGCGTCAGCAGGCAGCATCAAGCGTCGCCCGACCGCGTTCTGTTGTGGGAAGAACAGATCGACGAAGCGCTGGTTGACGATCACGTGCTCGCGGCCCTCGCGCCCGTCGTCTCGATCGAAGGCGCGTCCGCGCAGCAGCCGCACGCCGATCGTTTCGAAATAGCGCGGTCCGACCGTGACCGTCCACGCCGACGCTGCCGGTCCACCGGCAGCGGGCGGACGCCCCTCGACCTCGACCTGACGCATCAGGGCGCCGCCGTATGGAAGCGCGCTGGCAATGGAGACCGATGCCACGGCCGGCATCGCCCCGAGGCGGGCGTCGAGCGTGTCGAAGAACGCGCGCCGATCCGCAGCCGTCCGGTATTTCTCCTGAGGCAGACTGATCCAGAGCGTGAGCAGCGGTGCGCTATCGAGGGCCGCATCCGCCTCGATCGACGCGCGTGCAGTCTTGACGCTGAACCCGACTGCCGACAGGAGGATCATCGTGAGCGCGAACTCCGCCGTCAGGAACGCTGCCGTCCAGCGGCGCGCGTGTCTGCCGCCGCTCGCCGCGCGTCCGCCGTCCTTCAGCAGTTCTGTCACGTCCGTTTTCGCCGCGTGCAGCGCCGGCGCCAGACCGAACACGGCGATCGTGGCCACCGAGATGGCCACGAGGTAGCCGAACACGCCCCAGTCCGGCTCGAACGTTGCCCAGTAGGGCAGCGCGTTTTCGGGATGGGAGCCCAGGAACAGCTGGAGCCCCACCAGCGAGAACACGAAGCCGAGGCTGGCCCCCAGGACCGCGAGCAGCGCGCTCTCGACGAGCAGCTGACGGACCACTCGCCGTCTCGTCGCGCCGAGTGAGGCGCGGACCGCAATCTCGCGTGACCGATGCGCGGCGCGCGTCAGGAGCAGGTTGGCGACGTTCGCGCACGCGATCATCAGGATGAGCGCCCCGGCCGTCAGGAATGCGAGCCACGCCGGATCGGTGATACGACCCATGAAGCGCTCGTTGATCGGATCGACAGTGGCGCGAATGCCGCGGTTGGTATCCGGATACGTGCGCGACAGACTCTCCATCAGCGCGGCGACATCGGACCGCGCCTGAAGGGGGCTGGTTCCGTTCGTCAACCGTCCGAAGACACCGAGCGCTCGCGCGTTCCGAGATTGCTGGCGAATGCCGGACATCTGCCCCAGCGGACGCCAGAGGTCGGCGTTGTTTGGAAACCGGAACCCGCTGCGCATGACGCCAATCACCGTGACCGGCGATCCGTTGACGCGGACGACGCGCCCGAGGATCGCGGGATCTCCGCCGTAGCGCCGTTGCCAGAGCCCGTTCTCCAGAATGACGACCGCCGAACTTTCGGGCCGTTCGTCATCCGCCGCGAAGTCGCGCCCGGCAACCGGACGCTCACCAATGAGCCCGAACGTATTGGCCGTCACGTAGGCGGCGGTGATCCGCTCCGGAGCCCGACCCTCGTCGCCGATTGCCGCCGCTCCTCCGCCAAACGCCGCAAGACCTGAGAACGCGCGCGCACCCGCGCGCACGTCCTCGAAATCTGCGCGCGAAAACCCAAGCGGGCGATCGGCCGCGTCGCGGCCCGCGACGTACATGACGCGATCGGCACCCGCGATCGGCAGTCCGCGCAGGCACAGGCCGTACATGACCGTGAACATCATCGTGTCGACGCCGATGCCCAGAGCCAGCGCGACCACGGCCGCGAGCGTGAAGCCACGATCCCTGACGAGCAGTCGCAGGGCGAAGCGCGCATCCTGGACGAGTGCGTCGACGGCCGGCAGCCCGCGCTGATCCCGATGCACATCCGCGATTGGCTCGGTCCGTCCGAAATCGCGGCGCGCGGCGGCACGCGCCGCGTCGAGCGAGAGACCGCGTCGCACGTGGTCTTCGGTCAGGAGATCGAGATGCGCGGCCATCTCTTCCGTCAGCCGCCTGTCCCGTCGTCCAGAGAGCATCACGTCGAGCACCCGCGACACCAGGACGCGCAGCGAGGTCATAGCTCCCCCTTCAGCATCCGGTTGATCATCGCAACTGTCCGTCCCCAGCTTGCCTGCTCGGCCGCGAGCTGACGCCGTCCGCTCCGCGTGATGGTGTAGAAGCGTGCCCGCCGGTTGTTGTCGCTCGTGCCCCAGCCGCTCTTGATCCATCCTTTTTGCTCGAGCCGCAGGAGCGCCGGATAGATCGTCCCCTGATTCAGCTCGACGGCGCCGTCAGAAACCTGCTCGATGCGCCGGGCGATGCCATAGCCGTGCTGCGGCCCCATCGTCTCGAGCGTCGTGAGGACCATCAGGTCGAGCGTGCCGTACGGGATTTCGGCGTCGCGTGGGCTCATGCGGCTCCTGTTGTCTGGCCACATGAGCATGCCACAGTTCCTGTTGCCAGACAACAGGAATGGAAGCTCGCTCGAGGTGCTGGTCGGGTCGTTCGGAGGACGGAGACTAACGGAGTCACGGCTTCACACGGAGTCACGGAGGAACGGGGACAACGGGGACGAGAGTTCGCCCTGGACGCGGCAGGCGGATGCCGGCCCGTCAGGGCCGGCACATGAATCGAGAGAACCGCGGATCACGAGCGACACACGACAAAAAAGGCGCTCGCGATCCGCGGTTTTCTCGAGTCACCGCGCGCGTCGCGCCGCCTGCCGAGTCTACTCGCGAACGTGAGACACGTAGAGATCGAACGGGCCGGATGAACCGTGCTACATGGTCGGTCAGCGCCGCGTGTCGAGCGGCGCGATCGTCACGGGCCCGAGTAGACCGGACTCGAGCGGCGGCCAGTCGGCAGCACTGAAGAGGCCGTCCGGGCGCCGGTTCTGGGGAAGCCGCGCAGGGAAATTCACGTTGTAGAACTTCTTCCACGACACACCGGAGCGATCGAGCGCGGCCATGCGATTGGCCATCAGGTTGGTGACGTCGATCTCGATTTTGTTGGTGTCGCTGAGTTGTGTGGCGTCGACGGTCACGCGGAACGTGGGCCCGATGAGCGTCCCGAGGTCGTGTCCGTTCAGTCGCACGCGCGCGCTCTCTTTCACCCCGCCAAGATCGAGAAGCCACGCAGTGGTCGGCCCCGGTGGACGTGCGAACTGTGTGCTGTAAGACGCCGTTCCTGAGAACGCCTTCACGTCGTCTCCGCCAGTCTCCGTCCAGGAACCGAGGCGATCGAAACGACGCTCACTCGGAAGCGTTGGTCCGCCGCTGACGAACCGTAACGTCCACGGACCTCCGACCGGCGTGCGGGATCCGCTAGATACCAGAAAGTCGAAGGTGTGCCCGGCTGAAGATTCGGTGGTGACGGCGACAAGCGAGCTGTGCGCCGGAAGCATCAGCTGGACGTCGAGCGTGCCCGAGCCCGCCGTGACCGTTCGCGCATCGCCGCGCTGGCCGGTCATCGGATCGAACAGCACGACTTTCGTTGCGCGATCGTCGAGCCGAATCCAGCCATCGATGTCACGATCGCTGGTGTTGGCGAGGAAGTAGGTTCGACCGTTGTCGGAGCGGCGACGACTGAAAGACAACCCCCGATCGACCAACGACTCTCGCGTGACGCCGGCGCGAGTCAGCAGCGCCTCGAGGTTGTCACCGCGCAGCATCGTGCCGCGGCCGCTTCGGGCCTCTGCGACTCCGCTCGCGTCGAATGACCCAAAGGCGAACTCAGCGCGCAGCTGCTGGAGACGCGCGCGACGGGCATTGAGATCGGCGAGGCCTGAGACGTCGCCCGGCAGCGACTTGAACGCAATGACGACGGCTCCTTCCTTCACCAGCGCCAGCAGCCGCTCGAACGTCTCGAGCGAAATGAAATGGCCGGCCGGGACGATCAGCGTCTTGTACGAGCCGCCCCCGCTCGTAATGAGCCGGCTTCCTTCGACGCGCAGACCCTCCAGCTGCCGGTCGGAGATGTAGTCGTAGGTGAAACCACGACGCTCGAGGAGGTCGGCCGCGAACTCGAACGCCGTTCCCTCAGGCGCCGGATTGGCGCCGCCGAAGTGCCGCAAG
>DATAEK010000036.1:0-22178 GCA_036258055.1 Vicinamibacterales bacterium | reverse complement strand
ACCTCAAACAACCCCTCGCGCGACTCGCCTTCTATCTGCTCGAGCCGCGGTCAGACGATGGGCTGCTCGATTGGAACCTGCTGGACGACGCGCTCGGTGCGGATCCGAAGGTGTATCCGATTGTGCGGACGCGGAACTGATTGGGCCTGAGCTCGCTGTCCGCGATTCGCTGTCGGCTGTCCGCTGTCCGCGGGGGACAGCGGGAACCTCTGAAACCTAGCTCCCACTCAGCAGCGCCGCGCCGAACTCCGGCGCCGACGCGAATCGGTCCTCGGGCTCCGGACGGAGCGAGCGCCGCAGCACCTCCGCCGCTGCCGCCGGCATCGTCGGCTGTCGTATCGACGGGTCCGGCACCTCGCCGCGCAACATCGCGCCGAGGAGCTCCTGCATCGACTCGCCGCGATATGGCAGCATGCCCGTCGCCATCTCGTACGCCAGCACACCCATCGTGAAGATGTCCGCTCGCACGTCGGCGCTTTTGCCAGTGAGGAGCTCCGGCGCGACGTAGGACAACTCGACGTCGGCAAGACCGATTCCGCGAAGCGTCTGCTCCTGGAGTGTGGACAACAGATCCTGGGCCTGCCAGATCCCCGCGCTCGAGATCATCAGCCGCTCCCCTTCTTCATCCGCGGTCACTCTGATGATGTCGGGGTTCACGCCGCAGAGGAGTCCCTTTCGACGGTGCAGGACGTGCGCCGCCTCGACCAGCTGCGAGATCAGCCTCGTGAGGCGCGGCCAGGGCAGCGGACCGGAGTTCGTCATCAGCTCGCGCAGGCTGGTACCCTCGATGTAGTCCGTGACGAGGTAGACGAGATCCCGCTCCTCGCCGTAGTCGCGCACCTGGATGATCGACGGGTGCGACACCTGCAGCGTGCGCGCCTCGCGCAGGAAGCGAGCGCGGGCGCCATCCCAGTTGCGTTGACCATCGCGACGCAGGATCCGGATCGCAACCGGATGTCCGAGCGCCCGGTGCATCCCGCGGAAGACCTCGCTCCCGAGGCGCCCCGGGCCAAGACGCTCGCCGAGCTCGTAGGTGGCGAGCAGACCGGAGGTTGTCGGAGGTGAGCTGAGCGTCGTCGGATGCGCGCTGTCACCCGACGTGACGGCGCGCGAGAACTCCAGCATATCCACCCAGCGATCCTCGGGATGCTTGGCCATCGCGCGACAGATCGCGATGTCGATCCACGCCGGAAGCTCCGGACGGATCGTGCTCGGGCGGGGCACCGGCGTATTCAAGTGGGCGCTCAGGACGGCCATTGGATCGTCGCCGGGAAACGGCACGCGTCCGGTCAGCAGCTCGAACACCACGGCCCCGAGGCTGTAGATGTCGGACCGGGCATCGACGACGCTCCCCGCGAGCTGTTCCGGTGACGCGTACGCAATCGTGCCGATGAACTCGTGCGGTCCGGTGAGTCGATCGTTCGCGCTCGATTCGCGGATGTTCGCGAGGCCGAAGTCCACGAGCTTGTAGACCCGCTCGCCCGGGGAGAACTCGTGGCCGACGATGTTGGCAGGCTTGAGGTCGCGATGGACGATGCCGAGGCTGTGGGCGAACTGGAGGGCCGCGCAGAGCGGCGGCAGAAACGCCTGCACTTCGGCCAGCGGCAGGCGGCTGCGCTCCGCAATCTCGTCCTTCAGACTGCGGCCGTTGAGCAGCTCCATCACGAGGAACGGATGGTCCTCGCGGTCCACGTTGAAGTCGAGGATCGAGACGATGTTCGGGTGGCGGAGCCTGGCGCAGGCACGGCTCTCGCGCATGAAGCGCTCGCGCGGACCGGGACCCGAGTGCTCGCCCCGGATGATCTTGATGGCCACTTCGTCGCCGAGCAGCGTCCGGCGGGCGCGATAGACGGCACCCATGCCACCCTCCGCGAGCGGCGCAATCACCTCGTAACGATCGTCGAGGATCTGCCCGGTGCTCAGCACTGACCCATTTAACCACAGAGGGTCGGACGGGGGCGCAATGGATGTGTTACCGTAGCCGCGAATTTCATGAGGGCGGCGCGGTTCAGGATTTCTTCGAGCCAGCAACCACCATCACGATGCCTCCGGCGAGGGCGATCGCGCCGAGGACGGGCGGCAGCGGAATGGTTTTCCGTCGTTCGGCCGTCGCTTCGATCGGACCGATGTCGAGTACCTTCTCTTTGCGCGTGTAGGTGATCCCGCCGTAGGCGAGCGACAGCACGCCAATCACGATCAACACAAAGCCGATGATTCTCATCGTTCCTCGCCTTTCGGGCCCCCTGGCAGCCCGTGGTGAAAGTCTGGCTGCATTCAACGGGCGATGCATCCTCGGGGGCTGTGTTGCTCCTCGCTCAAGTACTCCCGGTATTCTCGCTCATCGCGCCTTGCCCGCGAGGCGCCTCGCCCGTCTCGCTGCGACGCCAGACCTTCACCAAGGGCTGCCACGTGTCTGACGGGGCGATTCTCGCGCTCGATATCGGTACCTCCTCGGTCCGCGCGTCAATCTACTCGCGGCGGCTGCGGATGCTGCGACTCGAACAGGCCCCCTACGCGTGGCGTGAGTCCGGCGATCGCCGAGTCGAGATCGACGCTGCGCGCCTCGAACGATTGATCGCCGCGGTGATCGATCGCACCCTCGCGGGATGGCGCCGACCCATCAGTGCCGTCTGCGCCGCGACATTCTGGCACAGCCTGCTCGGCGTGGACGCGAGCTACCGGCCGGTCACACCGCTCGTCCCGTGGAGCGATCGTCGAGCCGAGGAGGAATCCATCCGGCTCCGCGAGGCCCTGAACGAACGTCAGGTGCACGCGCGCACCGGTTGCAGATTTCACGCCAGCTACTGGCCTGCGCGCCTGGCGTGGTTTCGCCGGCACCAGCCCGGTGTCATGGGTCGCGTCAGGCGCTGGGTGACGTTCGGTGAGTGGCTCGAACGGCAGTGGCTGGGCAGAGAAGCTGTCAGTATGTCGCAGGCATCCGGTTCCGGCGTATTCGATCAGGACCGCTGCGTCTGGGACGCGCGCCTGCTCGGCGCGCTGGGTGTCGATCCACACAGCCTCGCGCCGATCATCGACGTGGACGACCGCAGCGGCGACCTGCGGGCGGCACTCCGCCGGCGATGGCCCGCGCTCGCCGGAGCGCCATGGATCCCGGCGCTCGGTGACGGAGCGCTGAACACCGTTGGCGCGGGCTGCGTCACGCGCGGGCGCGCGGCGCTCATGATCGGCACGAGCGGCGCGATGCGCGTGCTGTGGGAACCGTCCCGCGGCGAACGCGTGCGGCCGTCCTTCGGCTTGTGGCGGTACCGCCTGGACGCACGTCGGGTAATCGCCGGCGGCGCGTTGAGCAACGGCGGCAACGTTCGCGAATGGATGATGCGGATGTTGGGCGGCGGCGGGGATGGTGCCGATCTCGAAGAGCGCGCCGCTTCGCTCGCGCCCGATTCTCATGGATTGACGGTGCTGCCGTTTCTCGCGGGCACGCGAAGTCCGGACTACGAACCCCACGCGACCGGCGTCATTTCCGGGATCACGATCGCCACGCGGCCCGAAGAGATCCTGCGCGCGACGCTCGAATCGGTGGCCTACCGCTTTGCCGCGATCGATCGCGAGCTCAGACTGACGCTCCATCCACGGGAGATCGTGGCGGCTGGCGGGGCGCTGGAACAGGGACGCGCGTGGGCGCAAATCATCGCGGACGTACTCGGGCGTCCGCTCACCGTGTGCGGCGAGCGCGAGCTCACGAGCCGCGGGGCGGCTGCTGTCGCGTTGGAGCAGCTTGGTCTGATGACGCTGTCAGAGCTCACACCACCGGCAGGACGCGTCATCGAGCCGGACGCGAGGCGTCACCGGATTTATGCGGCCGCGCGCGTGCGGCAGGAACGGATGTGGGCGCTGTGGCGCAGGAAACTGATGCCGGGTTCACTTAAGGGTTGAGGCGTGAGAGACGAACCGCGGTTCTTCCTCATGGTCGAGAACGAGGATCCACTCCCGGATCCGTCATGGCCGGTCGTCGAAGCGGCGATTCGAGAAGTACGCCCGGGGCGCTCGGTTGCGTTGGTCAAAGCCGATCGGACGCACCTCCGCGCCGATGGCGCGCGCGCGATTCATACGATTGTGTTCTACGAGACTGCTCAGTCACCACCGTTGTTGATAGGGCGACGCGCTGGCGGGAAACGTCGAGCAAAGGCGACGCTCGCGCAGAATCGCGTGCTCGTCTCACCGCTCGAACTGTGGAGCGCCGACGGGATCGAGGTGTTTCGCGCGTTCTACCAGGGCAGCCCCTTACGGACGCATTCGAACTTCGGGATCCGAGGACCGAATACACGGATGAAGAGATCCGCGCGTTCCTGCCCGGATGATCAAATGGGCGAAAGGTCCAAATTCTGCTGCTTGCCCCGCTCGCCAGCGCCGTGCAAGGATCGACGCATGCCCTCAGTGCCGCTTTCGGAATTACTCAAGTTGCCGGCGGAAGCTCGGGCCGAACTTGCGATGGCGTTGTGGGAGAGCCTTTCTCCTGCGGAGCGCGAGGTGGAGCTCGCGTTGACGCCCGCTCAAGAGGCTGAACTCGATCGCCGATGGGCCGAGCACTTGCGAAACCCGGATGCGGCCATTCCCTGGGAAGACGTCTTACGCAAGTTGCAGGGCTGAGCGGTGTCCAGTCCGGTGCGTTTCCGACCGGAGGCGCAAGCCGAGGCGACGGAGACGCGCGCCTGGTATGAGCAGCGGCAACCGGGACTCGGGGAAGCCTTCACTACGGAGCTCGCGAGCATCATCAGTCGCATCACCGAGAATCCCCAACAGTTTCGTCGCGTTCGCGGGGATGTTGGGCGAGGTGTGCTGAACCGCTTTCCGTACGCGGTTTATTTCCGCACCCATCAGGCGGAAATCATTGTGCTGGCCGTTCACGGGCGGCAGCACCCTCGGCGCTGGCAGGTACGCGAATAAACGACGCGCTCGCATGATTTCGATCGAATCGGTCCTCCCGATCTTTGAAGCCATCGACGGGGCCGATCTCTCCCCACGCACTTTTTCTGCAGTGTGCGCGACATCCGGGTGGAGCGAACCGGTCAACGACGGCATCGGCCTGTGGGAAGTGACGAATCCAGCCAACGGCGCCATGCTGATCTTCGACACGGTCACCAAGCCGACGACCCTCTTCTGCCGCCTGGACGCCCACGATGACTACGAACCCGACGCTCTTCAAGAAGCGGCGCTTCGGCGGACATTCGACGAGCGTTTCGTCCACTCGCTGGAGCAGCTGCGGCGACGCTTCCTCAGTCGCTCGCTCTGGGGACTTACGTCTCGCCGTACAACTGGCGGTTCGCCCACTTTCGCGGGCTGAATTCTCTCATCGCGTTGGAGCAGACCTACTACGATCCGATCATGGGCGTTCAGCTGCTGCAGCCGCTTCCATCAGAGCCGCGTCGCTCGGCAATTACCGCGGGGTGGTAAACATTTGCACGTCACGAGAGGAGAGTGATGAACGAACTGACCGAGGAGCAGCACGCCAGGATTCAGGAGCTCTGTGCGCGAGGGGACAAGCATGCGGAAACCCGCCAGTTCGCTGAAGCCCTGACGGCCTACTGGTCCGCCTGGGATCTGCTTCCAGAGCCGAAGACGGACTTTATCTGAGTTTCTTGAAGACTCGGGCCAAGGACATCGAGACGCCGAAGAAGGGGTGGGGGTAGGTAGCGACGTGGTCCTCGGGGTCACGTTCCTGACGGTCTGTTTCCTCTACGCCGCTGCCCTGCTCAGCGGCTGGCGCCGCGCGAAGCGCGGGCGACTGGACGTCACCACGCTCGTGCAGACGCGCCGAGCGTTCATTGATCCGCTCACTCGCCGCTTCCAGCAGTGGGGTCAACGCGAAAAGATGAACGCCCTACGGCAGAAGCGGTGGTTCCGGCTGTGGCTGCTCATCTCGGCGAACAACCTCGGCGCGGTCGCTTTCGTCGGGCGCACGCTCTATGGGGTCGCGCTCGTCCCTGCGGTGTACTTCACCTACCGGCAGGGTCTCACTCACGGCACGTTCCTCGCGCAGCCGTCGATCCGCCCACGAGGTGAGATGCTGCAGGTGATGGTGCTGGAGTTCGGAGCGTACCTGTTGGCGACGGCGCTCGGTGTGAACCTCGTCATGACGCCGCTCACTGGCGGTGTATTCACGGACGCACTCGCGTCGCTCCTGACCTTCTATCCCGTCGTCGCCGCGGCTCTGCTGGCTGGTGCGTGGCTGGAGGTTCGTGCACTGCGGTCGCAGATGCCAGCAGGCCTCCAGATTCCAGAGAATCTCACTGTGGAGGAACTGCGGGCGAAAGCCATGGAGATGATCAAACGCCGGTCCGGTCATGACGGGCCGCTGCAGCCAGGGACACCGCATGAGTGACGCCGCTACCGGAAGATCCCTTTCAGCTTCCGGCCAAGCCCCGACAGCCATCCTTCGAGCGCCCGGCGCACGCGCTGCTTGACCGTCCCCTGATGCACCGGACAGAGCTGACTCGGGACGTCATCTCCCTGCTTGAAATACTCGACGTAGGTCGGGCACCCCTCGACAGGCCGCAGATACGTGACGCGGCACATCGTCTCGGCGCGCAGGCCGCCCGGCCGCTCGAACTCCGCCGGAGGACGCAACCGTGCCGCCCGCCGCATGAAATCGCTCCAGATGGGCAACGCGTACCGCGATCCGTACGCCTCACGCCCAATCGTCTTCGGCTGATCGAAGCCGACCCACACGCCAACGACGATGTTCGAGGAGAAGCCGACGAACCAGGCGTCCTTGAAGTCATCCGTCGTTCCGGTCTTGCCACCGGATGGAAAGCGAACGCCGAGCGAGCGGGCTGCGGACCCGGTGCCGCGATCGATCACGTCGCTCAGCATCGAGACCATCTGATACGCCACCTGCGGCGAGATGACGCGTGACGTTTCGACCGGGTTGTCGTACGCCGTGCCGCCATCGGCATCGAGGACACGAACGATCCCGCGCGGCTGGACCGCGAATCCGCCGTTGGGAAACATCGCAAACGCGGCGGTCAGATCGAGAGGCGTGACCAGTCCGGTCCCGAGCGACAGGGATGGCACGTCGGGTAGATTGCGCAGCCCGACATCGGAGGCCAGGCGGAGGACAGGGCGCGAACCGATCCGCTGCTGGAGTGCGGTCGCGGCACGGTTGTCCGATTCGATGAGGGCGGCGCGCAGCGTCAGGGCTGGCGCATCTTCACCGTTGGCGTTGCGCGGCGACCATTCGTCCGGACCCTGCGGTTCGATCCGATCGAGATCGGTGAGCACCGTCACAGGCGAGAAGCCGTGCTCGAGCGCGGCCGCATAGAGCAGCGGCTTGAACGCCGAGCCGGGCTGACGGCGGCTGCGGCTGGCACGATTGAACTGTGATTCGCGGAAGTCGCGGCCGCCGACGAGCGCGAGGATGTCGCCGGTCTGTGGATCGATCGCCACGAGCGACGCCTGCAACTCCGGATCGCTGAACCGTTGCAACCCGTCGCCGACCGCGCGCTCCGCCGCTTCCTGCAGCGCCGGCACGAACGTCGTCCGGACCTGCCAGTCAGGCGGATGATCGCCGCCGAATCGATCGCGGAACAACTGGCGCAGGTACTCCTTCGCGTAGCCGCCGCGCGCGTCGGTCGCGCTGGGGAACTGACGGATCCGGATCCGGGTCCGTTTGGCGGCGTCCTCCTGATCCGCGGTGATGAACTTTTCCTCCCGCATCCGCGCGAGCACGACGTGGCTGCGTGCGACGGCGGCCTCCGGATGCGTCCACGGCGAGAGCGAGGCAGGGGCGCGCGCCAGCCCGGCGATCAACGCGCATTCTGCGAGATTGAGCTGCTTTGCCGGCTTCCCAAACAGATGCCGCGACATGGTCTCGACGCCGTACACACCGGCGCTGAGGTAGATGCGGTTCAAATAGAGCTCGAGCACCTGCTCTTTCGAGAGCTGTGCGTCGATCATCACGGCCAGGACGGCTTCGCGCAGCTTACGGCCGTAACTCTTTTTGTTCGAGAGAAACAACGTGCGCGCGAGTTGCTGGGTAAGCGTACTTCCCCCTTCGACCGTGCCGGGCTCCCGCAGGTTCCGATAGACGGCACGCCCGAGGGCGATGGGATCGACGCCGATGTGGTGATAGAAGCGATGGTCCTCGATCGCGATGAACGCGTGCTGGAGGTCCGGCGGGATGTCCGCAAGCGGCACGTCGCGCCGCTTCTCGTCCATGCGAAACCATTGACGTCCGTCAGCCGCAAGGAACCAGGTGTCCCCCACGCCGCGCGTGAGCTTGTACACGGCGTATCCCTGCCGCATCGTCCAGGTAACGGAAACCACCGTCGTCACGACGAGAACGGCAAAGATGATTCCGGCGACGCGATCGCGCAGCGAGCGGCTCCAGCGGATCACGGGCGCTCTTCCGCAGGCAGCCGGCGGCGGCCGTGAAGGGCGAGCGACAGGATCGCGTAGTAGATCGGATAAAAGAACGATGTGACGAGAAGCGGGGTGCTCACTGCGGGCAGGATCAGGATGATCGCCGCGATCATCGCCGCCCAGACGAGGCCCAGTACGACCGTCAGGACGCGCAGCCGCGGCGTCTTCGAGGGATACACATATCCGATCCGAACGAATACCAGGGCGCTCAACACGATCAGGATCGCACCGTTCGCCGCTGGCGGGAGCCCGGCTGCAAAAAGATAGAGCGCGACGATGTTCCAGTAGGAAGGAAAACCTGTGAAGAAGTGATCATCCGTCTTTGCGTCTGCCGAACAGAATCCGTAGGCGCTGCTCAGGAGCACGATGGATGCCACGGCCGCGCCCCATCCCGCGGGGAGGACGCCAGCGTGATACAGCAACAGCATCGGGAGGAACACGAAGGTGAGATAGTCGACGATATCATCGAGCCTCGCGCCGTCGAACCCCGGCAGCACTTCGCGTACCCGCATCCGCCGCGCCAGGAACCCGTCGCTCGCATCGACAACCGTTGCCGCAAACATCCAAGCGAAACTCTCCCGATACCTGCCGTCGAAGACCGCCAAGGTGCCGAAAAACGCGGCAAGCGCTCCGAATGCCGTGTACAGGTGGACGAACCAGGCGCCTGGAAGGTTCGGGGACGCCGGTGAGCGCGCCGATTGCCGTGCTCGACTCATCTCGTCAGTATTCATTTCGTTTACAGCCCTGTCAGCTTCGTTGTAAACTGATCAGACATTCCAATCCCCAGCGGAGTGTCCTTTTTCAATCTATAGGTCTGCCGCTCGACAGAGCGGGAAGGTAGCGCGCTGGTGAACCTCGCCAGCGGCCTTTCAGGCGCTCGCTTGCGCGGCCACTTCGCAAAATGGGTTGTGTTCTGTGGCTTCATCGCGTTTTCGGCGGCCCCGGTATCTGATCCCTGTCGTCGCATTCGTGGTCCTCGCCGCCGTCGGGGCGGGCGTGTATACGACCAAGCGAGCGCCGGCCCCCGCCGCACTCGCCTTCTCCGAATTCCTGCAGCAGGTCGAATCAGGCGGCGTGGCGCAGGTGACCTTCGGGGACCGCGTCATCAATGTGGTGCTGCGCAACGGTCGGGAAGCGCAGACGATTCCCCCGCCGGAATTCCTGGCTGCCAACTCTAATTTCGTCACGGATCTCGTGCACCGTCAGATCCGCGTGGATGTCGCGCCGACAGCCGACCCGGCGTCGCTCAGCTGGGGCGCGATGCTCATGGCGTCGGCGTTCCTGGGGCTCCTCGGATTCACCGTCTACCGCACGACGGCGGGCCGGATTCCATCGATCACCGGCCGGGCGCGCGTCGCCGAGCGCGGTGAAAGCGTGGTGACGTTTCAGGACGTGGCGGGCGTCGACGAGGCCAAGGACGAGGTCAAGGAGATCGTCGACTTCCTGCGCGAGCCGGATCGCTTCTCGGCCATCGGCGGACGCATCCCGAAAGGTGTGCTGCTGGTCGGGCCTCCCGGAACCGGCAAGACGCTGCTCGCGCGATCCATCGCGGGTGAGGCCGGCGTGCCATTCCTTTTCGCGAGCGGATCCGACTTCGTCGAGATGTACGCCGGAGTGGGCGCCTCGCGCGTGCGGCGGCTCTTCCGCGACGCGCGCCGCCACAGTTCCTGCATCGTCTTCATCGACGAACTGGATGCCGTCGGCCGCAGCCGCGGCGGCAACTCGCTGAGCCACGAAGAGCGCGAGCAGACCCTGAACCAGCTGCTCGTCGAGATGGACGGCTTCGAAGGCCATCAGGGGATCGTCGTCATCGCCGCGACCAACCGCCAGGACATTCTCGATCCGGCGCTGCTTCGGCCCGGCCGGTTCGATCGCCAGGTCACCGTGGGCAATCCCGACCTCAAAGGCCGCGAGGCCATCCTGAAAGTCCACGCACGCAAGATTGCGGTGGACGCCGATGTCAATCTGCGGTCGATCGCACGGGGGACGCCCGGGTTTTCGGGCGCGGATCTCGCAAATCTGGTGAACGAAGCCGCGCTCTTCGCCGCGCGTGTGGGACGCACGACCGTCACCGACGCCGACCTGCAGGAAGCGCGGGACAAAGTGCTGATGGGGGTCGAGCGGCGCTCGATCGCGTTGACCGAGCTCGATCGCGTCAACTGCGCCTATCACGAGGCGGGCCACGCCGTGGTCGCCGCCCTCCTGCCAGGGGCCGATCCGCTCCACAAGGTCACGATTATTCCGCGCGGCCGGGCCATGGGCGTGACGATGCAGTTGCCGGAGGCGGATCGGCACACCTACACGAAGGGCTATCTCGAAACACAGGTGGCCGTGCTGATGGGCGGGCGGGTCGCCGAAGAGCTCTTCATGAATCACATGACGAGTGGCGCGTCGAACGACATCGAGCGCGCGACCGACATCGCGCAACACATGGTCTGCGAGTGGGGCATGTCCCAGCTCGGTCCGCTCGCATTCCGCAAGCCGGGGAACGCCTACGATCCCGATCGACCGCACAACGTCAGCGAAGCGACGGCGCAGCGCGTTGACGAAGAGATCCGGCGGGTGGTCATGACCGGCTACGATCGCGCCCGTCAGGTCATCGAGCAGAACATCGCCTCCGTTCGCATGCTCGCCGAGGATCTGCTGCAGAACGAATCGCTGGAGGCGGACGAAATCAAGGCGCTGCTGACGCGCGCCGGCGCACGCATGGAAACGGGCGAAGCCGTAGGCGTGTAGCCTCGCTCGCCCTCCTCGGCTCACGAACGACCCGCCTCGCGCTGATTATCTCCCCAACCACGCCGACGGTCTCGCGATTTTGAGCGCGTCAGTGGTAACGTGTCTCACCGATCGGCGCCTGTCGCGAGTGTCGCTGACAACGCAAGGCGATCCACGCGCGAGCGGTGGCACCACAGGTCGAGTGCAACCGCACGACAACGTCAGGATGGTCGGCTGGTCACTCCGTACCTGCAGATCGAGCACCTCGGATGCCTGTGTCTTTGCCGCCTGCCCGCGCAAGGCTCGAACGCCTGCCGCCACACGCCTGGGTCGTCACGGCGATCGTGCTGCTCACTATCGTGTACGCGGCGATCGAGACGACGAAGGTACGGCCGTATCTGTGGCCTGCCGGCGCGGGGGCGACGATGACCATCGACCCGGCCGCTCCGCCGCTTCTGGCACGACCGCCCGACGTCACCCGCCAGGGCGGACGGCCGCAGACGATCACGAGCGTGGCCGACGGAAGCCCGGCGGCCGCAGCGGGCCTCGTCGCCGGAACCCGCGTCAGGTCAGTCCGCCGGGATGACGATCAGGCGATCGATCTCGACGCGGGAACGGGAGACGAGCGCGCGCTTGCGGTGTGGCAGCGACTGTATTGGCTCGGGGTCAGTGGACCCGTCATCTGGAACGTGGGCACGGCGGACGGATCGGCACATGACGTCACGCTCAGGCGGCCTGCCGTCTGGGAGTCGGACGCGCGCGGCTGGTCGCGCGTGCACCTGAGCACGGTCGTGCAGGTACTGATGTTCACGTGTGCTGCGGTCGTCCTGCTCCTGCTCAGGGGCCACGACCTCACTGCGGGACTCGCGGTGCTGGCGCTCGCGCTGGGTGCCGCGGGAAGCGGCGGTCCGCTCTTCGGCGCGGAGTTGGCGCTGCCGTTGGGCCGGATCCTTACCGTGTTCGGTTGGGTTGCGAGGCCGCTCGCGTTTCCGGTCATCGGGCTCGCGATCCTCTACTTTCCCAGGAAATCGCCGCTCCTCAGGCGATATGGCTGGCTGCATGTGCTGCCGTTCGCCGTTGCGGCGCCGATGATCGCGCTGAGCCTCGGGACGGCGCTGTACCTTTCGGGGCTCGACGCGGCGCGCCCGATCGCGCTCTGGGATGCACTCCACCCCGGCGTCTACTTCAAATCGTTTGCCGCAGCCCTCGGCTTCAATCTGCTGGCAGTCGGGGAGGGGGTGTACCGCTACCGTGCGAATCGCGACGCGAACGAGCGCCGGCGCGTCCGCATGGCAGTGTACACCGGGGTGCCGGGCGTGGCGGCGTTTGCGCTCAAGGACGCCGTCCCAATACTCGCGTCCCTCGCCGGCCTCTCAGCGCCGCACTACCCGCCGGCCGTGCTGATCTTTCTCCAGACGCTGATCCTCCTCCCGGCCGTCGGTCTCGTCTACGCGATCGGCGTGGCGCGTGTGCTCGGACCCCGCATTGTCCTGCGACGCAGTCTTCGGTACGCGCTGGCGAACCGGACGGTGACCGTGATCACTGCGCTTCCAGCGCTCGCGCTCGTGGCTTCGCTCGTGAAGCACCGCCGTGAGCCGATCGGCGATCTGGCGACCTCCAGCGCGGCGTTGTTCGCCATCCTCGTTGGCGCGGCGGTTGCCGCGCGGAAGTACCGCGAGCGGGCGCGACATTGGCTCGATCTCCGGTTCTTCCGCGAGGAGTACGACGCTCAGAAGATCCTGCAATCGCTCTCCAGCCGCGTCCGGTTCGAGACCGATCCCGCCGATCTCGCCAACATGGTCGTGAATCAGATCGACGAGGCGCTGCACCCGGAGATGGTCGCGATCCTCGTCAGCGGCATAGACGAGGGACGGCTCTCGCCGGTCGTCGTTCTCCACGGCAGCGCGGAATCGCTGCCGCTCGAGGGAGGGCTCGCGGCGATGCTCCGCTGGTCCGACGAGCCGCTCGAGATCTTCATGCAGGACCCGCGCTCGCCGGCGCTGCGGCTGCCGCCCGACGAACAGAACTGGCTTCAGTGCACGGGGGCGTCGCTGCTCGTACCGGTCACCGCGCGGAACGGCGGGCCCGCTGACCGACAGGATCGCACCCTCCTCGCAGTGATCGTGCTCGGTGAGCGCCGATCGGAGGAAGCGTACAGCGACGAGGATCGGCAGCTCCTGGCCAGCATTGCGACGCAGATGGGGCTGGGGTTCGACGTCGCCCGTCTTCGACGCCGCGCGGAAGCCCAGCCCGATGCCGAGCGGGAGACGACGACCCGGCTCGTCGCATCGATCCCAAGTCCGATGATGGAGTGCCCCGAGTGCGGGCGCTGCGAGGAAACCGAGACGAGGACGTGTCCGTCGGACGGGACGGCGATGCTACCGGTCCTGTCGGTGCCGCGGACGGTCGAGAACAAGTACCGCATCGAACATCTGCTCGGACGCGGCGGGATGGGAGCAGTGTATCGCGCGCGTGACGTGCGGCTCGATCGCCTGGTGGCGCTGAAAGTCGTGCGCGCGGAGCTGCTGGGTGATTTCGAGGCGCGGCAACGATTCCGGCGCGAGGCACAAATCGTCGCGCGCCTGCAGCATCCGTCCATCGTCGCCGTCTTCGACTACGGCACGTTCGTGGACGGCGGAGCGTACCTGGTGATGGAGCTGGTCCGCGGCGAGGATCTCCGCCGTGTGCTGCAACGCGAAGGACGGCTCGACTCACAGCGGGCGATGCGAATACTGGAGGCGGTGTGCCTGGCGATCGAGGCCGCACATCGCGAGGGCGTGCTCCATCGCGACCTCAAGCCCGAGAATATCCTGCTGCCGGGCGCCGGAACGGAAGCCAAGGTCCTGGACTTCGGTGTTGCGAAGGTCATCCATCAAGACGGACGTGGAGACCGTCGAGAGCCGGACCCCGCCACCCTTCTGACAACTGCCGGAATGATTGTCGGAACGCCAGCCTACATGGCGCCGGAACAGTTTCAGGCGGCGCAGCCGGACGCGCGGACCGACATCTTCAGCCTCGGTGTGATCGCGTACGAGATGCTGTCGGGAGAGCTGCCGTTCGGCCGCGGATCGCTGGCCGAAATCGTACTGGCGCAGGCGCGCGGACCCGCGCCGATGCCGCCGGGTGTGGCGCCGCCAGCGGTCGAGCGCGCGATACGGTCCGCGCTCGACGCGGACCCGGACAAACGCCCGTCGTCTGCACAGGCCTTCGCCCAGCTCGTCGGATCCGCGATGGTGATGTGACGCGGGTCAGTTCGCCGCGAGCCGCTTGTCGATTTCGGCGAGGGCCGCCTGAATCTGCTGCCTGCGGACGGGATGCGTGGTCGCGACTGATTGACGTTCCAGCTCGGCGCGGGCTAGACGCAAGGATTCGGTCTGCCGCACTTTCTCGGGGTCTATCTTCGCTGCCCCGCTGTTGCGCCGCCGCCGCTCCGCTTCCCGCTCTTCAATCTGTTCCTGGATGCGCGCTTCGGCGTCGACCAGGCCTTCTCCGGAATCACCCATAATGTGTTGTATCTGACGACTCGGTCCCTGCTCCCCTCAGGGCTGTTCGAGCGATCCCTAATTCTGCCCGATTCCAGCGCAACCGCGCAACAAATGCCGCGGGATCTTCGAGAGTCGTGATGCTCAAGGAACTACTGCGAATCAGAGCCGAGCGTTTACACCGCCCGAAAGTAGGGCAGGTGGGGCGGGTAAGGCAGGTGGGGCGGGTAGGGCAGGTAGGGCGAGTGGGGCGCCTTGGAAGGACAGGGCACATGGGCTTGAGCTGAATTGCCCATCTGCCCACCTGCCCCACCTGCCTTACTCCGCCCCACCCGCCCAATAGAATAGAGAGTTGTGGCAAAGCGACCCGACGTGCTCGAGCTCTTTCATCCGGCCGTCGCCGAGTGGTTTCGCAGCTCGTTCGCAGCGCCGACGCCACCGCAGAGCCAGGGCTGGCCGGCGATCGCCAACGGGGAATCGACGCTGATCCTCGCGCCTACGGGCAGCGGCAAGACGCTGACGGCGTTCCTGTGGTGCATCAATCGTCTGATGTTCGACCCGCAGCCGCCACCCGCTCGGCGGTGCAGGGTCTTGTACATCTCCCCGCTCAAGGCGCTGGCGGTCGACATCGAACGGAATCTGCGCGCCCCGCTCGCGGGCATCGCGAACCGGGCGGCCGCGCGCGGCGACACCTATCACGCGCCGGCGATCGCCATTCGGACCGGCGACACACCGGCCATCGAGCGCGCGCGCTTCCAGCGTGAGCCCGCGGACATCCTGATCACGACGCCGGAGTCGCTCTATCTTCTGCTGACGTCGAACGCACGCGAGGCGCTGCGGTCGATCGACACCGTCATCGTCGACGAGATACATGCGCTGGTGCCGACGAAACGCGGGGCGCACCTCGCCCTCTCGCTCGAACGCGCTCAGACTCTGCGCGACCAGCAGGCCGAACGCAGCCTCCAGCGGATCGGGCTGTCGGCGACTCAGCGCCCACTCGATGAGGTCGCGCGCTTCCTCGGTGGACGTCAACGATCGGTTCCACGCGAAGCGAAGAGCGAACGCCGAAAAGTCACGGCAGCAATCGGGAAGACGAAGGGGTCACGGTCGCCACTCGCGACCGCGGATCCCGACGATGTCATCCACGATGAGTTCACGGCCGACGGCCCGGAATCGGCGGCGTTTCGGCCGGTCACGATTGTCAATACGTCGGAAAAGAAACGGCTCGACCTGACAATCGAGGTACCGGTCGAGGACATGGCGAAGATCGGGCAGATCGAGGAGATTCCAAGTGGACCAGCGTCTCAGGGACCCGTACGGAGCTCCATCTGGACCGCGATCCATCCGCGCCTTCTCGAGCTCGTCCTCGCCCATCGATCGACGCTGATTTTCGTCAACAGCCGGCGAATCGCGGAGCGGCTCGCCGCGGCGCTCAACGAGCTCGCGGGTGAAGTCCTCGTTCGCTCGCATCACGGCTCTCTCGCACGCGCGCAGCGGATCGAAGTCGAGGATCGGCTCAAAGCCGGTCAACTTCGCGGCCTGGTGGCGACATCGTCGCTCGAGCTGGGCATCGACATGGGCGCGATCGATCTCGTCGTGCAGATTGAGGCGCCCCCATCGGTCGCGAGTGGCATGCAGCGAATCGGTCGCGCAGGTCACACGATTGGCGAAGCCAGCCGGGGCGTGATTGTGCCCAAGTTCCGCGGCGATCTCGTGGCGTGTGCGGCGGTGACGCGCGCTATGCACGAAGCGCGAATCGAGTCGACACGGTATCCGCGCAATCCGCTCGACGTCCTCGCACAGCAGATCGTCGCCATGGTGTCGATGGACGAGTGGAACGTCGACGCCCTCTATTCCACGATCCGCCAGGCTGCGCCGTTCGCCGAGTTGAGCCGCGGCGCGTTCGACGGCGTGCTCGACATGCTCTCCGGCAGGTACCCGTCCGACGACTTCGCGGACCTGAGGCCGAGATTGACCTGGGACCGGCTGAAGAACACCGCGACCGCTCGCGAGGGCTCCAAGCGTGTTGCCGTGATCAACGGCGGCACGATCCCAGATCGCGGGCTCTACGGCGTTTTCTTGATCGGGGAGCGCGGTCCTGCCGCGAGAGTCGGGGAACTCGACGAAGAGATGGTGTTCGAGAGCCGCGTCGGCGAGACGTTTCTCCTCGGCGCATCGACCTGGCGGATCGAGCAGATCACACACGACCGCGTCCTCGTGTCACCAGCCCCCGGCGAGCCCGGCAAGATGCCGTTCTGGAGGGCGGACGCGGCCGGCCGGCCGCTCGAACTCGGGCGGTACATCGGGGAGATGGTACGCACGCTCCGGCAGATGCCCCCGGGCGGCGCCATTGAACGGCTCGTGCGTCATCACGACCTCGATCGTCAGGCAGCGGAGAACCTGGTCCGCTACCTCTCGGATCAGGCGGCAGCCGCGGGCGCCGTGCCCGACGATCGCACCATCCTCATCGAGCGGTGCCGTGACGAGCTGGGCGACTGGCGGATCTGCGTGCTCACGCCGTTCGGCGGCCGCATTCATGCGCCCTGGGCCATGGCCGTCGTCGAGCGCGCGCGTGCCGAGACTGGCGGCGACGTCGAAACGATGTGGACCGACGACGGATTCGTCGTGCGCTTCCCGGAGACGGACAGCCCACCGGATCCGAAGCTGATGCTACCGGCATCAGACGAAGCCGAGGCCCTCGTCTTGCGCCAGCTTGGCGCGACGGCCCTCTTCGCGGCGAAATTCCGTGAGGCCGCCGGCCGAGCGCTGCTGTTGCCGAAACGCCGGCCGGGAGGCAGGACGCCGCTCTGGCAACAGCGAAAACGCGCGGCGGATCTGCTCGGCGTGGCGGCGAAGTTCGGATCGTTTCCGATGCTCCTCGAGACCTACCGCGAGTGTCTGCGCGACGTCTTCGACATGCCGGCCCTGGTGGAGACGCTGAAGCGAATCGAGCGGCGCGAGATCAAGCCGGTCACGGTCGATTCGACAATGCCGTCGCCCTTTGCGTCGGCGCTGCTCTTCGGCTACGTCGCGAACTACATCTACGACGGGGACGCGCCGCTCGCCGAACGCCGCGCGCAGGCGCTGGCCATCGATCAGTCGCAGCTTCGCGAACTGCTCGGCGAAGCCGAGCTGCGTGAACTGCTCGATCCGGACGCGCTCGCGGAGGTCGAGCGGCAACTCCAGCAACTCGATCCGATCTACCACCCGAAGCATGCCGACGGCGTACACGATCTGCTGCTCAGGCTCGGCGATCTGACATCCGAGGAGCTCGCCGCGCGCGTGACGCTCGAGGCTGCTACGGCGATCGACGTGCTGGTGCAGGCACGCCGGGCGCTGCGGATCGCCATCGGCGGTACACCGCGATTCATTCCGGTCGAGTACGCGGGACGCTATCGCGACGCGCTCGGTGTTCCGCTGCCTCCAGGTCTACCCGAATCATTGCTGGAGCGATCGCCGAACGCGCCGCAGGATCTCGCGCGGCGGTATGCGCGTACGCATGGACCGTTCACGACGCTCGAGTTCGCGGAACGTTACGCGCTGGGGCGCGCGACGGCCGAGACGATGCTGAAAGACCTCACCGGATCCGGGCGACTGCTCGAAGGAGAGTTCAGACCGGGCGGTGCCGGGCGCGAGTGGTGCGACCCGGAGGTGCTCCAGTCGATCCGACGCAAGTCGCTCGCGAAGGTTCGCCGACAGGTTGAACCGGTCGACGCACCGGTCTTGGGCAGGCTCCTGGTCAACTGGCAGGGCGTCGCGCGACGTCGCGCGGGCCTTGATGCCTTGCTCGATGCCGTCGATAACCTGCAAGGTGCACCGCTCGCCGCGTCCATTTTCGAGAGCGAGATCCTCGCCTCGCGCGTCGCCGGATACTCGCCGTCAGATCTCGACGCCTTGACGGCCGGGGGCGAGGTCGTCTGGTGCGGTGTCGAACCGCTCGGTGACCGCGACGGCCGGCTCGCGCTCTACCTGACGGACAGCTTTCCGCGCCTCCGCCGCGTGCCGTCGCTGAACGACGTCCCGCCGCGCGAACGCGCCATCCTCGAGCACCTCCGCGACCACGGCGCCTCGTTTTTCGCGGCGATTCATGAGGCAGCCGGTGCCGGATACCCGAGCGAGACCGTCGACGCACTCTGGAACCTCGTGTGGCAGGGGGCCCTCACCAACGACACCTTCCATGCGCTGCGTGCGTTCACGCAGCCGCCCGAGCGTCGCTCGCGAAAGACGGCATCGAGCCGATCGTTCCGGAGCCGCCGCGTCGCCCCGCCCGCGGCTGAAGGACGATGGTCGCTGCTCGTCGATCGGAGCGCTCGCAGCGTATCGGCGACGGAGTGGTCGACGGCGACCGCGCAACAGCTGCTCTCGCGCTACGGCGTCCTGACGCGCGAAGTCGCGGCCGCCGAAGGCATCTTCGGCGGCTTCAGCGCCGTGTACGACGTCCTCAAGGCGATGGAGGACGCCGGACGGATCCGTCGCGGCTACTTCGTTGGCGGCGTTGGCGCGACCCAGTTCGCATTACCTGCGGCGCTCGATCTGCTCCGTTCTCTGAAAGAGCCGCCAGAGGATCCAGAGGTCGCGGTCCTGGCGGCGACCGATCCCGCCAACCCTTATGGAACGATCCTGAAGTGGCCGGTCAACGCTCCCGAGGACGGCGACGCCGGTCGCGGGCCGACGCGCACGGTCGGATCGCTCGTGGTCCTGGTCAACGGAGCCCTGGCGGCTTACATCAGCCGCGGCGCCCGTCAGCTGCTCGTGTTCCTGCCCGAGGACGAGCCGGCGCGATCGACGACGGCCCGGGCGCTCGCCGCGAAGCTGGCCGCGCTCACGCGAGACGACGAGTTCCGCGTCGCGCTGCTCATCGGCGAGATCAACGGCGTGCCGTCGTCCGAGCATCCGCTGGCGCCGTACCTCATCGACGCCGGCTTCAGTCCGTCCGCGATGGGCTTCCAGATGCGGCGGCATGCCTGAAGGGGACACCATCTTCCGCGCGGCGCGCACGCTCAATCGCGCGCTCGCTGGAAAGCCGGTCGTCCGTTTCGAGTCGGTCCTGCCCGCGCTCACCCGCATCCACGAAGACCATCCGATCACGGGACGTCTCGTCGAGAGCGTTTCGTCGGTCGGCAAACACCTGCTGATGCAGTTCTCCGGCGATCTCGTACTGCGCACCCACATGAAGATGAACGGGAGCTGGCACATCTACCGGTTCGGCGAACGGTGGAGGAAGCCTCGGCGTGACATGCGGGTGCTGGTCGCCACGGCTGATTTCGAGGCAGTCGGCTTCAACATCCCAGTCGCGGAGTTCCTACGCGGAGCGGATCTGAAACGTCACGACGAGCTGCGGAAGCTTGGACCCGATCTTCTCGCGGATGACGTCGACATGGCGTCCGCGCTCGCGCGACTCAAGGCGCGTGGAACGCTGGCGATCGCCGACGCGCTGCTCGACCAGCGCGCGATCGCGGGAATCGGCAACGTCTACAAGTCCGAGGTCCTGTTCGCCTGCGGGGTAAACCCGTTCGACCGGGTCGCGGCGTTGTCGGACGAACGACTTACCTGCCTGATCGAAACCGGCGTCAAGCTTCTGAGAGCCAACGTGTCCGACGGCCTCATGCCGATGACGACCTACACGGGGTATCGCCGGACGACTCGACGCGCGGATCCATCCGAGCGCCTGTGGGTGTACGGCCGCGGCCGGCTGCCGTGCCGCAAATGCGGAACGTCAATCAGCGTGCGCGCGCAGGGTCCCGACGCACGGTTGACGTATTGGTGCTCGAAGTGTCAGGGGCAAGTTTAGCGGCGTTCGGCGTTCGGCGTTCGAAGAAGTATGGCTCAAGCCGGACCCTCCAACGGCTCTTGTTGGAGCCTGACGCAACCGCAGTATTGGCCATTACTGACCGGCAAAGGCTCTCGCCGCCGTCGTCAGGAAGAGCACGGCGTTCGATATGTGACCGGTCCAGCAGATCCGACATTCGTGTCCGTTTGCGATCAAACTCCAGCCGAGAAATCCACTCATCGCGACCGCGGGAACGGTCATCACGAAAAGGACCATTGGCGGCCAGCCAATCACCAGTCCAATCGCAAGCAGAACATAGAGGATCAGTCCGAGCGCCGCGTTCGGCACGCCAAGCAGCGCCGAGCGCGGGCTGCGAAACAGCACAGTGCAACCTCCATCTTCGAGCCGGCAAATCTCGGGCCCCGTCAGCCAGGCGGGGAGAACGCGGTAATGGCCGTACAACGCCGCGACCGACGCGCACAGTCCTCCTGCCAAAGACAGCCAAATCAGAATGGTCATTGTCACAAGGCGGGTGTTCAGTTGGTGCCGGCTCAGATCAACCCGCGTCTGTAGTGTCCGGCTTCAGCCGGACCACAGCGCCGAGCGCCGAAAACTATCAGATGTTCCCGATCCGTTCCGGATGTGAGTAGACGTTGAACCCGCCATCGCGGGTGAACCCGAGCAGCGTGATTCCCGCCTCGGTCGCGAGGTCGATCGCCAGGCTCGTCGGTGCGGACACAGCGCAGATGAGGCCGGCCCCCGCGATCCACGCTTTCTGCACGATCTCGAACGACGTCCGCCCGCTGACGACGAGCGCGTAGTCGTTGAGAGGCAGCCGATCGTCGAGCAGCATGCCGCCGATCACTTTGTCGACGGCGCTATGGCGCCCGACATCCTCCGCGGATCGAACGTGCGCGCCCGCCGGCGTGAAGAGGCCAGCGCCGTGCAGCCCGCCGGTTTCCGCGAACGTGCCCTGACGCGTGCGCAGCTCCGCAGGCAGTCTTGCGGCGACGCCACTCGTCATCGTCCAGGTCACCGCCAGCGGTTCGGCCCGCAGCTTCAAGGAATCGATGGTCACGCGCCCGCACAAGCCGCACGAGGAGGTGGTCGTGACCTTGCGCCGCTCGTCGAGCCGTTCGGGTAGCGTTTTCGCCGCCTCACCCAGGAGGTAGACGTCCACGACGTTGTGCGACTCGGGATGATGGGGATGCCTGCAGTGCTCGACGGCGCCGACGTCGCCAGCAGTCCTGATCACACCCTCGGACAGCAGAAAGCCTGCAGCCAACGCCCGGTCGTCGCCGGGTGTCCGCATGATGACAGCGAACGGCGTGCCATGTAACCGGATCTCGAGCGGCTCCTCGATCGCGGCGGCATCCTCGGGCAGACCCGTCCTACCAACGCGGGTCACCGGTACGCGTCGAAGCATCGATTCAGACATGGTTGCGCAACATCAGCTCGCGAGGGTGCGGCTGGAGGTAAACCTGTCCAAAGAGGTAGTCAACCGCGTTCTGCCTGACGTGATGTCGGATGAGGGTGAGAGGAACGACCAGCGGCACGAGGCCGCGACGGTATTCGTCGATCGTTTCCTGCAGCTCGCGTCTGGAGTCGGCGTCCAGGAGCTTCTTCAGGTGCCCGGCCATGTGCATCAGCACATTCGTATGCCGTCTCGTTGTGGCCATGAGAGACAACGCGGCCATGAAGTCGCGCTCGTAGCGATCGCGAAGTTCGTGCCGCGGGAGCTTGCTGGCTCGCGCCACCAGCCGGCCGAGCTCTTGATACGCCGTGGTCGAGTGCGCGAGCAGTGACATCTTGTGGGCGGTGTGAAAGCG
>DATAEK010000031.1:0-9048 GCA_036258055.1 Vicinamibacterales bacterium | reverse complement strand
GTCCGTGAGTATGGTCCCTTTGCGGGCGTCGACCACGTGCATGGAGTCACATATGACGGTCAGAACGTGTGGTTTGCTGCCGGAGATAAGCTGAACGCCTTCGATCCTTCGAGCGGGAAGATGCTCCGCTCGATCGATGTCGCCGCGCATGCAGGAACGGCCTTCGACGGCGAGCACCTGTATCAGCTCGCCGAGGATCGCATCCAGAAGATCGATCCTAAGACCGGCCGTGTGCTCGCCACTATCCCGGCGCCCGGCGGCGGCGGTGACTCGGGGCTCGCGTGGGCCGAAGGGACGCTCTGGGTCGGGCAGTATCGGGACCGGAAGATCCATCAAGTCGATCCCGAAACGGGGGCGATTCTTCGCACGATCGAGTCCAACCGCTTCGTCACCGGGGTCACCTGGGTCGACGGAGAGCTCTGGCACGGCACCTGGGAAGGTGACGAGAGCGACTTGAGGCGAGTCGATCCTCGAACGGGAGAGGTCCTCGAGAGGCTCGAGATGCCGCCCGGAGTGGGCGTTTCGGGGCTCGAGTCCGATGGCGGCGATCGGTTCTTCTGCGGAGGAGGCAGGAGCGGAAAAGTGAGAGCCGTCCGCCGGCCCAGGCGAGACTCCGGGACAGGCAGCGGCTCCGAGATCCCGGTCGACTCCACGGGCAGATCCGTGGAGTAATCTCATTGAGCTCGCGTCGCCTTCAATCCGTCTGCCCGGGCTGTGCGAGACGTGCCCGGGTTGTATGTCGGGTGGCGCGCCATTCGCACTTTCGAGCTGCGAGTTCCTGATTGGTCTCTCTGTAGTACTCCGCGAGAATCGTGCATCCTTCCGGCACCAGACTCTCGTCGCGATCCATCGAGGCCTCGACCAGGGCGATGCCCCTCGAATCCATTCGACCAAGGAGCACGCGACCGGCGGCCAGACTCGCTGCCGGGTGACCCTGTTCCGCGGCACGCTGATAGATCGGTAGCGCCTCGTCCGCACCTTCGAGAATCTCGAGCACCTCCGCGCGCTTGAACAACTCGGCAGCGGTAGGAGTCTCGATGGCCGCCAGCCGATCGAGAGTCGCTCTTCGCTCGAGATACTCCGCACGATGCTGAGTCCAGGATTCGCCGTTCCGCGTGATCCATTCCTGATCGAGTTGGTCGGCGAGTTTCTCGAGCTCCACACCGAGGATTTCCTGACCTGCAGAACAAACAGCCGGCGGAGGCATCCTTACCGCCTCTCCGAGGCGACCAAAACGCTCGCGTAGCGAGGGATGGGTATCCTCGGGCGCTGTGTCGCAGGCAAAGAGCGCATTCAGCGCGTCTGTCGAGGTCATGCGAGCGTTCCACGTCAGCATTTGAGAGAACGGGCCAGGAAGCTCAGCCGCTGTTTCATGGCTGATCTGGATCTTCGGCCAATGCGTGTCATCCGCGAATCGCGCGCCCGATTCGAACACCACGAGCGCATCGGCAGCCGCGCGACTGCCACTGACGCTCGCCGCGACACGGTCAGCAACGAGCTCGTGGCGGCGGGCGACCTCCGCTGAAGCCGCGTTCAGCCGCGGCACATACCAGCGAATGAGCCAGTAGACGTAGAGGGGAGTCGCCAGTCGTCGGTCCAGCGACGCCCGAAGCGCGAACCAGCTGCGGCGGGTCCGGTAGACCCAGCCCGCGAACGGATCGTGCGCACTCGAGAAATGCGCGAGCTCGTGCGCAATGACAGCGCGGAGTTCGGCTGTCGACAGCGTTGTGAGCACGGGCAATCCCAGCACAAGCGCGCGGCATCGCCTGAGCCGCCACCGCGGCGAGTACGCCACCGCGCTCGCATCGAAGCCACCAGTGATGGTGATGCTGTCGATCGGCGGCGACTCGACAGCGCGCCGGATCTCCTCAACAAAATCGTAAAGAGCGTGGCCTTCGGATCGACCGAGCGGCATGCCTTCCGGCGCGCGAATCCTGAAGAAGCACGCTCGGATCGAGCTGACAGTGGTCCGGAGCAATGGCACCGTGACAAACACGGCGACGAGACCGATGATGGGCCGGCGGGACCACAGCCCCCAGAACAGAAACGCGAGTTCGGCAACGAAGATCGCCAGAATACCGGCGAGATAGAGCTGCCCCTCGATGATGACCAGCAGAAGCTTCATCAGTCGTCTTCGTCCCCGTCTTCGTCGTCTGCGCGGACACCGAGTGTTTCCAGCGCCTTGAGCGTCTCTTCTGCGACCGTGTGATCGGGATCCAGCGCAAGGGCGCGGCGATAGCTACGCGCCGCCATGATGGCATCGCCCTTCCCCGCCAGCGCGTGTCCGAGATTCGTGTGCGCCATCGGCAGTCGAGCGTCGAGCTTGATGGCGTGAGTGGCATCAGCGATCGCGAGATCGTGCTCGCCTTTCAGGTGATAGGCGTAGGCGCGGTTGGCAAAGGCGATGGGGTACTTCCCCCTGAGCGTAATGGCGCGGTTGTAACTCTCGATCGCGGCATCAAGATTACCCTTCCTCAGATAGGCGGTGCCGAGATTGCTGAACGCCATCGCGAGCTTCGGGTTGACGGTGATCGCGTACTTCAGCGCTTCAATCGAGCGATCAAAGTCCCCCTGGCTCAAGAAGTCGACGCCGCGGTTCATGTGCGCTTCGGCAGCGCGTGGAGAAAGTTCGCTCACCTTCCGAAAGTCCGCGTCGGCACGATCGCCGTCCCCCAATTTCGAGTACGCGATGCCACGCAGGTTGTAGAGGTCAGCCGACCGCGGCGAAAGGGCGAGCGCCTGGTTGAGATATTCGATGGCCTTAGGGGTGAAATTCTCGTTGTGGAGATAGAGGGTCGCCATTTTCGCGAGCCCGTTCGCCTTGCTCGATAGCATGGCCATCAGCACGGCCATGGGCACCATGAACACCGATGCGGCCATCGTGCCGACGAACGCCTCGGACCAGGAAGGATTGGCGCTGGCATGGAACGCTCGTTGGAGGGCCGCCGCCGACCCGGTTGCCAGAGCACCCAACGGCAGCGCCGCGAGCACCCACGCCTCCTCGTTTCTGATGACGCCCGGAGTGAGCGAGCCATACATCAGTCCAATGAACAGACCACCTCCAACGCTCACCGCATAGCGGAGCCAGACAGTGTCGATGCGGGCGCCCAACACCGCCACCAACGCCAGAAGAAATGACCAGAAGAATGCCAAGATGGCCTGCCACGCGACCGTCGGGCCGAGGAGTCGCGTGCTCAGCGGCTTGAGCACGCGCAAGAGAAAGGCGCCGGCAATCAGATACGGGATGAAGATCAACCAGGAGGATCGCACCTCGTCGCTGAACGTAAAGCCGGCAAAGGCGCCCGCAACCGCGGACACGAGGATGATCCACACGGCCGCGCCGATTCTCGACCCTCCGTGGAGCAGCGTCGGTTCGAGCGCCGCTGCCTGCTCGATCAACTCCTCGTCGTCGATGTGGACGTTCAGGTCGTCGAACCATTCGGTGGGATCTCTCAATGGCATGTTTCACTCGTCGATCGGGCGTGAAGGGCAGGCAAGCCCCTCATTACGGCTGTGTCTTTCCCCAGCTCGCTATTGGGACTCAGTAGGGGTTTGCTGAGGATTTGCCGCATGGATTGCGAGTCGGCAGAAATTCTACGCCACAGGATTGGACAACCTGGACGCTGAATACCAGCGGTGTCCGCGATGTCACTCACAGGTCGCAGCGCCACCGTGGAGCCGTGCCGCAGGGCGGGATTCGATTGTTGAGCCCACCGCTGCCCCGCATATACTCATCGCAATCGCAGTTGCCCTATTTCAGCCGGGAAGCGACCTCGGTCGTCTTGTCTCGGCTGCCCTATTCTCAAGTTGGGGGAATGAGGCCTCGTGCCGCCTCTCAGCCCTGATCGCTGGCGGGCGCTCAGCCCGTACCTCGACGAGGCCCTCGAGCTGACGAGTGATCGTCGCGAGGCCTGGCTCGCGGCAATCTGCGTACGCGACGCGGCTCTCGGTGCCGACCTGCAAAGCCTGCTCGCCGAGCACGAGGACCTGCATCAGTCCCGGTTTCTAGAGCGCGCATATCCTCCGGCCTCGCGCTTCACCGAAACGCCGTCGCTCGAGGGACAGATCCTCGGGGCCTATCGGTTGATTTCACTCATCGGCCAGGGCGGGATGGGGAGCGTCTGGCTCGCAGAACGATGCGATGGGCGCTTCGAGGGACGCGCAGCCGTCAAGCTGCTGAACATCGCGCTGATGGGACGCGCAGGCGAAGAGCGGTTCCGGCGTGAAGGCACTTTTCTCGCGAAGGTGACCCATCCGCACATCGCTCGCCTCATCGATGCGGGTGTATCGGCAACGGGCCAGCCGTACCTGGTCCTCGAGCACGTGAACGGTCAGACCATCGACCGGTACTGCGACGAGCACGAGCTCGGAATCGAAGCGCGCATCCGTCTCTTTCTCGATGTGCTGGAAGCCATTGCCCACGCTCACACAAATCTGATCGTGCACCGGGACATCAAGCCGGCGAATGTGCTCGTCAGCGTGGATGGCCAGGTCAAGCTGCTCGACTTCGGCATTGCAAAGCTGCTCGAGGACGAGGCGCAACGTGGTTCGCTCACGCGAGAGGGCGGCGCGATGCTGACCCCGGAATACGCCGCCCCTGAGCAGCTCGCGCACGGGCAGGTCACAACTGCCACCGACGTGTACGCACTTGGCGTGCTCCTGTACGTGCTGCTGAGCGGCCAACATCCGGTGGGCAGCGCCGTCCGTTCGCCTGTCACACTCATCCGTGCGATCGTCGAAGTGGAGCCGCGTCGGATGTCCGACGCGGTTGTCGGCCGGACAGAGACATTGGTGGCGCTCACCCGTCATGCCGCACAGTGCGGCACAAGCTTGAGCAGGCTGCGCCGGGCGCTTCAAGGAGATCTCGACACCATCGTCGCGAAGGCCTTGAAGAAGAACGCCGCGGAGCGCTATGCCTCCGTGCTGGCACTGGCTGACGATCTCCAACGTTTTTTGCGACACGAGCCGATTCGCGCGCGCCCCGTTACGCTGCGGTATCGGGGCGCCAGGTTCGTCAAGCGACATGTGCGCGGCGTCGCGGCGGCTTCGGTGGCTGTGCTCATTCTGGGCGGCCTCACGGTGTTCCACACGAGCCGGCTCGCGACGGAGCGCGACCGTGCTCAACACGAGGCGGTGAAGGCAGCCAAGGTGAGTGAGGCGCTCACCAGCCTGCTGATGCGCGCCGATCCAATTGCGAACCGCGCGACGCCAGACGGTGTGGCCGTCCGGGCGTTGCTCGATGCGGGCGCCAAGCAGGTGCAGCAAGAGCTCGCGGGCCAACCCGAGGCGCAGGCTGAGATCCTCACCGTCATGGGAAGGATCTATCGTCGGCTGGGCGAGTACGACAGGGCGCAAGACCTGCTTCAACGGGCACTCGCCAGCGGACGGGAGGCGTTCGGGGCCGAAGATGTGAGAGTGGCGGCGACCCTTCACGACCTCGGCTCGGTGGCAGCTGAGAAGGGCGACTACCAAACGGCAATCGCGAGCCTCGAGGCGGCGCTGAGCATACGCCGCAGGATCCATGGCCCGGAGCACGCGAGTGTCGCGGATACTCTCGCGGAGCTCGGGCGCGTCTACCAGGATCACGGATTCAACGAGCGCGCTGAGCCGCTTCATCGCGAAGCGCTGCGCATCCGGCGAAAACTGGTCGGCGAGGAACACGGGGAATTCGGCGTCAGCTTGAGCGATCTGGCGTCGGTTCTACGGCTGAATGGCGACCTCGCGGGCGCCGACGCGCTCCTTCGGCAGTCTCTGGAGTTGAACCGCAGGACACGCGGCGAGGCTCACGCGATGACGGCGACGACGCTGCACGATCTCGCACTGGTCACCGCAGCGAAGGGCGACCGCGCTTCTGCGGAATCACTGTTTCGCAAGGTCATGGACACGCATCGGAAGGCGTTGGGCGAAACCCACCCGCTCGTGGCGGTGACGCTCAATAGCCTGTCACGGGTTTTGCGCGACGAGGGGCGATACGACGAGGCGGCGGCCGCGCTCCAGTCCGCTTTGGACATCGCGCGCCCGACGCTGGGAAGCGAGCATCAACTGGTCGCGATCTATACGATCAATCTCGGATCTGTACAACTGGCACGAAAGCAGCCTGCGGCTGCCGAGGCGCTGCTTCGGGAGGGCTTGCGGATACGAAGTCTGTCCCCTCACCTTGTACCGAATCGCCGACGCATCTTTCCCGAAGACGACTGGAGCATTGGCGCAACGAAGAGCCTGCTCGGTGCGTCGCTCATCGCGCTGGGGCGGTACGGCGCAGCCGAGACCACGTTGCTGGACGCATACCGGGATCTTGAAGCCATGTCGCCACCGCCACGTCGTGATGTCGACGCGACGATCGCTCGCCTGTTAGAGCTCTACGATGCGTGGGGCAAGCCCCGTCGCGCAGCGATCTATCGGGTGCCGTTCGTCCTTTAGCTCACCCGCAGCCAGCGGCTCGGCGGGCGATTCCTGGGTCACGATCCCGTAAGCGCGGTTACTTCCGATAGTCCAGCGCCGGCTTGCGGTCCGCGAGCCGCGTCTTGTAGACAAAGCCCGGTCCGCGCTTCTGATCGAATTCTGCCCGCGCTTTCTGGATATGCGATGGATCGATGAACAGATCCATCGTCGTCAGCGCCATCGCCTTCGCCGCCACCATCATCCCCTTGACGCCGATCGTGCTGCCCGCGCAGGCGGTGGCCTGCCAGCTGTGCGCCGGCACGCCCGGCACGAACGTCGCCGCGGTCATCGACACCGTCGGCACGTTCCAACTGACGTCAGCAAGATCGGTCGACGCGGTGCCGACCGCGCCCACGCGTGACGGCTGGACCTTTTCCTGCGAGCCAATGGCGACCGTCGGCGTTTCGGTGAGCGTCTTGCGGATGTCCTCCGCGAACGTCAACTCTTCCGGCGTGTAGCCGAAGCCGCCGATCCGCTCGAGGTTCTTCGTCATCACGCTGGACAAGTACTCGTTCGGCAGCACGTTCCACACCGCGCCGGTGATCTCGAAGTCCATCGTCGTGCCGGTGCCGAGCGCCGCCCCCTTCGCTGCGTCGACGATGCGATCCCAGACGCCGTCGAGGATCCGCATGTCGGGCTGCCGCGCGTAGTAGTACGCCTCGGCAAAGTCGGGGACGACGTTCGGCGCCGCTCCGCCGCGGGTGATGATGTAGTGAATGCGCGTCTCCTGCGGCACGTGCTCACGCATCATGTTGACCATGTAATCCATGGCTTCGACGCCGTCGAGTGCCGAGCGTCCGCGGTGCGGCGCGGCAGCGGCGTGCGCGGCGACGCCGTGGAACCGGAATTTGCCGGTGATGTTCGCGAGATTCGTGGACGGGCTCGCCTCGTTGCGATCCCCGGGATGCCAGGTGACGACGGCATCGACGTCACTGAACAGGCCGGCGCGGACCATGTAGACCTTGCCGGCGCCGCCCTCCTCGGCCGGCGTGCCGTAGTAGCGAAGCGTGCCGGCATGTCCCGCGGCCAGCCATTCCTTGACCGCGATTGCCGATGCCATTGCGCCGGTGCCGAGCAGGTTGTGGCCGCAGCCGTGTCCCGCGCCTTCCGACGTCACGGCGCTGCGCCGCGGCACCGGTTCCTGCGAGAGACCGGGCAGCGCGTCGAACTCACCGATGATCGCGACGACCGGTTTCCCGGATCCAAACGTTGCGATGAACGCCGTCGGGATGTCGGCGACGCCGGCGCGGATGGTGAACCCGGCGTCACGAAGCTGCTGCTGCAGGAGCGCACTGCTCTTCTGCTCCTGGTATCCCACTTCGGCGAACGCCCAGATCCGCTTCGCGACGTCCGCGTACGCCGCGCGACGCGATTCGATGCTCTGGAGAACGGTGTCGCGATCGTCGGCCGCGGAGAGCGACACCAGCGTAAACAGCAGCAGAACGGCGGCAAGACTTCGTCGCATGTCAGGTGCTCCCGGCGCATTATCGCGTAAGATCGCGGCCCTGCACTTCCTCCAAACGACATCCCGAGCCGCGGGCGGTGGCGCTGCTCGAGATTTCAGACTGATTGGACATGTGACATCGGTGCGCAGAAGCGAAGCAGGCTCTTGATGAGGAGGCCCCAGCCCACAGCGTCAGCACCACAGATATCCCAGACCATACGTTATGAAACCCGATGATGACGCCTGCCAGTGGCAGACTGAGAAGGCCGTCTACGAAGGCCCCGGCTTCCGCCTTGCCTCGTAGGAGGATGAAGAACTCCGCCCAGGCCTATCAAAGCTTGGCACGAAGCGGGACCGCGGCCTAGGTAGCGGACTGCTCGTACCAGCTGAGGACACGTAGCGCCCGCAGCGTGTTCCACCGGCTGGGCCGACCGTCGCCGTCCTCGATCGCAAAGTGGACCTTGCCGGGATGCGTGTTCTCCAGCAGCCAGGTGCCATCGGGCTGCTGCTTGGATCGGAGCAGATCGATCGCTTCGTCCACCCGCGAGTCCGGCACATCCCCGGCCGAGCGGAAATATTCGAGGGCACGCAGTACGTCGTAATGCCAGCGGGTCGGAAACGAGAATTGCAGCCAGGCGGGGTTGACGACCTCGCCGGTGCTCTTCCGTCGGAACAGCTTTCGTTCGAGCAGGTACTCCTCACCGCGGCGCCGGGCGGCGATGGATTCCGTAGAGCCGCCGGTTGCCCGCTCGTGCGCCAGCAGTCCTTCCAGGACGTTGATCGTGGTCGCGAACGACGAGCGGACGGAACCGTTCTCCACCTCGCAGTTCCACCCGCCGTCCTCGAGCTGCTCACCAAGTAGGCGCGCGACCACGCCATCCACATCGTGATCAAAGTAGGTGCCCAATGTGACGGTCCTGCCATTGATGCACGGCTCGACCTCGCCGCCGAAGAACGGCTGCCCGGCGTGCTCCCAACGGCAGTGGTCTCTGACCAGCGCCACCGCCCGGCGCACCCGGTCAGAGCACGGGTCGACCCCGAAATCACGCAGCAGCTGAAGTGTTGGCAGCGTGGCGGTCCAGGGCTGGCCCTGGTTCTCGTCGCGCCGCCAGCCCTCCGCCGGGAAGCACGCGCCTCCCGCCCACTGGCCGTCTTCGCCCTGC